>JAVKHY010000005.1 GCA_031459765.1 Armatimonadota bacterium
AGGAGATCGCGGCGCAGATGCGCAACGTGGACGTCGTGGTGGAGGACTGGCCGAGCGAAGAGCACTACGAGCGGTTGGGGCTGGCCCCCGACGAGTGGCTGTTCGGCCTCTACGAGGGGACGCCGCTTCTGGAACGGGGGATCATCGCCGACCCCCTGCTGCCGGACAAGATCACCATCTTCAAGGGGCCGCTGGAGGCAGCCTGTGAAACCGAGGAAGAGATCGAAGAGGAGATCCGGCGGACCGTCGTCCATGAGGTCGCCCACCACTTCGGGATCGACGAGGACCGTCTGCGGGAACTGGGCTACGACTGAGGCGAGGCCATGAATGTCATCCTGCTGGCCGTCGATCTGCTGGTCAACGCCCTGCGCGCGGCGCGCAACCTGATTGTCCTGCTCCTGCCTCCGGCGGAGTTCGTCGCGTTGACGGCGGCCGGAGTTCTGCCGGAGCGGCGTCCGCCCCCCGCCGGTTTCCTGCGGCGGTTCCTGCCGGATCCCTTTGCCGGCCCGGCGCAGGAAAGTCTGGAGGAGTGGCGGGACCGGCTGCGCCTGCTGGCCGGCGACCCGCGGGTGCGGGGGGTCGTGCTGAAGATCGGCGACCTGCGCGCCGGCGCGGCGGCGGTGGAGAGCCTGCGCGCGGCGCTGGAGCAGTTCCGCGCCTCCGGCAAGCGCCTGGTCGCCTACGCGGCGACGGCCGACCTGCGGGGGTACTGGCTGGCCAGCGTCGCCGAGCGCATCGTCGCCCCGGCCGGCGCCGAGCTCGCCCTGCACGGCCCGCGCACGGAGGCCACCTTCCTGCGGCCGGCCCTGGACCGGGCGGGGATTCTGCCCCAGTTCCACCACATCGCGGAGTACAAGACCGCCGCGCACCGGTTCCTCTATCCGCGCATGACGGAGCCGCAGCGGGAGATGACCCAGGCCCTGGTCGACGGGCTCTACGAGGAAGTCGTCGCGGCGGTGGCCAGGTCGCGGAACCTGCCCCCCGACCAGGTCCGCGCCGCGGTGGACGAGGGCCTGCTGACGGGAGATGCGGCGCTGGCCCGGGGACTCGTCGACGATCTGGCCTTCGAAGACGAACTCCCGCCGCGGCTGGGGGGCCCCGCCCGGCCGGCGCGGATCCTCCCCTGGGCGCAGGCCCGCGCCCGCCTGCGCCTGCCCTACCGCTGGCGGGGGAGGCAGCAACAGGCGATCGGCGTGGTGCAGCTGGAAGGCGGCATCGTCCCCGGCGAGAGTCGGGACCTCCCCCTGCCCATCCCGCTGCTGGGCCGCCGTCTCGCGGGGCACGAAACGGTGGCCCGGGCCTTCCGTGCCGCGGAACGCCATCCGCGGATCAAGGCCGTCGTCTTCCATGTGGACTCCGGCGGGGGGTCGGCCATCGCCTCCGAGATGATCTGGCGCGAGGCGGCCCGGGTGCACGCCCGCAAGCCCGTCGTGGTGTACATGGGAAACGTGGCCGGCTCCGGAGGCTACTACGTGGCCTGCGGCGCGGGCGCCATCGTGGCCAACGCCACGACGATCACGGGCTCGATCGGCGTGGTCAGCGGCAAGTTCAATGTGGCGGACCTGTTTGCCCGCCTGGGTCTGGTGCGGGAGATCGTCGGCCGCGGCGCGACCGCGGCGATGTTTTCTTCCTTCACCGACTTCAGCGAGCGGGAGTGGGCGGCGCTGCGGGGGTGGATGGAGGAGGTCTACGCCCGGTTCATCGCCCGTGTCGCCTCCGCGCGCCGACGGGAGGCGCAGGCCGTCGAGCCCCTCGCCCGCGGGCGTGTCTACACCGGGCGCCAGGCACACGCCCTCGGATTGGTCGATACGCTGGGAGATTTCGAGACCGCGGTGGCGAAAGCCAAAGCGCTGGCCGGCATCCCGGCGGAGGCCGAGGTCCCGGTGATCACCATCCGGCCGCCGAAGGCCCTCCCCGTCCCGACAGGATCGGCGGCGCAGGCCCTGGAGGCGCTCCAGCGTGCCCTGGAGGTGCTCCGGGAGCCGGCGCTGCTGCTCACACCGGTGGATGCCGTCGCTGCGGGATGAACTTCGGTAGGAGGGGGGAAGGGGTGGGATTGAACCCTCCTTGCCGGAGGAGCGCGCCGACCGGCGCCATTGCGCCCCGATGAAGATTCGTGTCCTTCGCAGCGGCAGCAGCGGCAACGCCGTCTGGATCGCCTCCGGAGGGAGCGCCGTCCTCATCGACGCCGGGCTGGCGGCGGAGGCGCTGCTCCGGGTCCTGTCCGAGACGGCGGACGAGACTCCCTTGCAGGCCATCCTGCTCACGCACGAGCACGACGACCACGCGCGCGGCGCCGCCTCCCTGGCCCGCACCCTGGAGATCCCGGTCCTCGCCAACGAGGGGACGATCCGGGCGGCGGGAGCGCTGCTGGCGGGAGCGCAGGTCGAGCGGTTTTCCACGGGCCGGCCGTTCCCGGTGGGCGACCTGACCGTGGAGGCGTTTCCTGTGCCGCACGATGCGGCGGAGCCCGTCGGGTTTGTGATCTCCGGGAATGCCGCGCAGGCCTGCGTGGTGACCGACCTGGGGGAGGCCACGGACGAGGTGCGGGAGCGGGCCGCGGAGGCCGATGCGCTTCTGGTCGAGGCCAACTACGATCTGGCGCTGCTCGGCGTCAGCCCCTACCCGTGGTTCCTGAAGAACCGCATCCTCAGCCCCGTCGGCCACCTCAGCAACGACGCCGCGGCCCGGGTGGCGCTGGCCGCCGCCGCCGGGCGCGCGCGGACCGTCGCGCTGCTGCATCTCAGCGACATCAACAACCTCACCCCCCTGGCCCGCGACACCGTGCAGTGGACCCTGGCCCAGCACGGTCTGACCCACGTGCGCGTCGAAGCCGTCCGGGCCAACGGCACCGGCCCGCTGTGGGTGGTCTGACCCCGCCGGCCAGACTGCGGAGAGATCTCCAGGCGATTCTGTCTGCGGCGGTGGACGCCGTCGACCCCGGAGCCGCGGTGCGGGCGGCGGTCCGCATCAGGCGGGGGCGTCTGTCCATCGGCGACCGCGTCTACGACCTCCGCCGCATCCGGCGGGTGTACGTCGTCGGCGGCGGCAAGGCCGACGCGCCGATGGCCGCGGCACTGGAGGAGATCCTCGGGGACCGCATCACGGCGGGACTGATCAGCGTGAAGTACGGCCATGCCCTGCCCCTGCGGCGCGTCGAGGTCGTCGAAGCCGGGCACCCGCTGCCGGACGAGGCGGGACTGCGGGCGGCGGAGCGCATCCTGGAGCTGGTCCGGGGCGCGGCGCGCGATGACCTGGTGATCTGCCTGATCTCGGGGGGAGGCTCGGCGCTTCTGCCGCTGCCCGAGGCCGGGCTGGATCTGGCGCAGAAAGTCCGGCTCACCGACCTGCTGCTGCGGTCGGGGGCGACGATCGAGGAGATCAACGCCGTGCGCAAGCACCTCTCGCGGATCAAAGGCGGCAGGCTGGCGGAAGTCGCCGCGCCCGCGCAGGTCGCCGTCCTCATCCTCTCCGACGTGTTGGGCAACCCTCCGGATGCGATCGCCAGCGGCCCCGCCGCTCCCGACCCTACGACCTACGCCCAGGCTCTGGAGGTCCTGCGGAAGTATGGGCTGGAGGAGAAGGTTCCCCCAGAGGCGCTGGAGGTGCTGCGGCGCGGGGCGCGGGGCGAACGGCCCGAAACCCCCAAACCCGGCCATCCCGTGTTCCGTCGGGTACACACGGTGATCGTCGGCAGCAACGAGCACGCCGCCCGGGCCGCGGCGGCGGCGGCCCGCCGGAGGGGGTATCGCCCGCTGCTGCTGACCACATTTCTGGAAGGCGAGGCGCGCGAAGCGGCGCGCGTCTTCGCTGCGGTCGCCCGCAGCGTCCAGGAGCAGGGCGTGCCCCTCCGTCCGCCGGCCTGTCTGCTCGCGGGCGGGGAAACGACGGTCACCGTCCGCGGCCCCGGACGCGGAGGCCGCTGCCAGGAGTTCGCCCTGGCCGCGGCGCACGCCATTCGGGGCCGGCCCCGCCTCCTCATCGGCGCCTTTGGCACAGACGGCACCGACGGGCCGACCGACGCCGCCGGCGCCATGGCCGACGGAACGACGGTGGAGCGGGCCCGCCGGGTCGGACTGGATCCGGCTGCGGCCCTGGCCGCCAACGATGCCTACCCGTTCTTCTCCGCCCTCGGAGACCTGATCGTTACGGGCCCGACGCGGACCAATGTCAACGATCTCTATGTCGCGCTGGTCGACGGCCCTGCGGGACGTCGCCGGCGCAGGAGGATCCGATGAGGGTGCTGTTCTGTTCCTCCGAGATCGCGCCGCTGGCCAAGACCGGAGGGCTGGCTGACGTGGCGGGGGCGTTGCCCAAGGCCCTGGCCCGCCGCGGCGTGGAGGTGCGCCTGGCGATGCCGGCTTATCGGGGCGTGCGCCTGCCCGAGGCGCATCCGGCGGGCCGGGTGAGCGTCTCGTTGGGCGGCGAGCGCGTGGAAGGAACGATCGTCGAGGGGCGCATGCCCGACTCCGGCCTGCCCGTCTGGCTCGTCGAGCAGCCCGGCTTCTTCGACCGGGCGGGGCTGTACGGGGAAGGCGGGGCGGACTACCCCGACAACCTGGCGCGCTTCACCTTTTTCTGCCGCGCCGTGCAGCAGTGGGTGGACCGCGGCGGATGGGTACCGGAGGTCGTCCACTGCAACGACTGGCAGACCGCCCTGCTGCCGGTGCTGCTGAAGACGGAAGGCCCCGGCGGAGTAGCCACCGTGCTCACCATTCACAACCTTGCCTACCAGGGGGTGTTTCCCGCCGACCAGTTCCGCCTCACCGGGCTTCCGGCATCGGTGTTCACGATCCGCGGACTCGAGTTCTGGGGGAAGGTGAATCTGCTCAAGGGCGGGCTCTACGCCGCCGACATCCTGAGCACCGTGAGCGAGACCTACGCGCGGGAGATCCAGACCGAGGAGTTTGGGGCCGGGCTGGACGGCGTGCTGCGCGACCGGGCCGGCGACCTGGTGGGCATCCTCAACGGGGTGGACTACGGGGTGTGGGATCCGTCCATAGACCCCTTCCTTCCGGCCCGGTATTCGGCCGACGACCTGAGCGGCAAGGCGGTCTGCAAGCGGGCGCTGCAGGAGGAGCTGGGGCTGCCCGGGGATCCGGACCGTCCGCTGATCGGCATGGTCACCCGACTGGCGGACCAGAAAGGGCTGGACCTGGTGGCCGAGATCATGGAGGAGCTGCTCGACGCCGGGATCCAGTTCGTCCTGCTCGGGACCGGAGAGCCGCGCTACCACCGGTTCTTCGAGGAGCTGCAGGCGCGCCGGCGCCGGCAGGTCGCCGCGGCGCTGAGATTCGACGAGCGGCTGGCCCACCTGATCGAGGCCGGCGCCGATATCTTCCTGATGCCCTCGCGCTACGAGCCCTCGGGGCTGAACCAGCTGTACAGCCTGCGCTATGGGACCGTCCCCGTCGTGCGCAGGACCGGCGGCCTCGCCGACTCCATCGTGGACACGACGCTGCAGACGCTGCTGGCGGGCACGGCCAACGGCTTCGTCTTCGAACCGTACGACGCCGGCGCGCTGGAGCAGGCCGTGCGCCGGGCCCTCGCCGCGTTCCAGGACCGCCCCACCTGGCGGAGGCTCCAGCAGCACGGCATGCGGGCAGATTTCAGTTGGGACCGCTCCGCCGCCCGCTACCTGGAGCTGTATGCCCGCGCCCGGCGGGGCCCGGCCGGGTAGGTGAGAGGAGAGGCGGGGCGGAATAGATGAACTCGCGTTGCACGCTGGTCCTGACGAGGTGATCTGGTGCCGGAACTCCGAAAAGACCCGATCAGCCGGCGCTGGGTGATCATCGCCACCGAGCGGGCGGCCCGGCCCACCGATTTTCCCCACGAGGAGGTGGAGCCCAACGACGCCAGCCGCTGCCCCTTCTGCGAGGGACGCGAAACCCAGACGCCGCCGGAGATCTTTGCCATCCGTCGAGCCGGCACGGCACGGGATGCGCCCGGCTGGCGCGTGCGGGTCGTCCCCAACAAGTTTCCCGCGCTGCGGATCGAGGGCCGGACCGATCGGTCGCCGGTGGGCATCTACACCCGCATGGACGGCGTGGGCGCCCACGAGGTGATCATCGAGACCACGGAGCACCACACGCACCTGGGTCTGCTGCCGGTGGACCAGGTGGCCGATGTGATCCGAGCCTACCTCCACCGCTACCGCGACCTGAAGAACGATCCCCGTTTCGAGTACGCGCTGCTCTTCCGCAACCACGGCCGCACGGCGGGAGCGTCGCTGTCCCATCCCCACTCCCAGCTCATCGCGCTGCCCATCGTCCCGAACCGGGCGGCGCAGGAGGTGGAGGCGGCGGAGCGGTACTTCGGCCGTCACGGCCGGTGCATCTACTGCGCGATGCTGGAGCAGGAGCTGGCCGCGCGCGAGCGCGTGGTGTGGGAGAACGAGCACTTCGCGGCCATCGCGCCCTATGCCTCGCGTTTTCCCTTCGAGACCTGGCTCGTCCCCAAGGCGCACGAGGCGGACTTCGGCGCTTTGCGCCCGGAGCTCGAGGTGCCCCTGGCCGGGGCGCTGCAGGAAGCGCTGCTGCGGCTTCACCGCTGCCTGCAGAATCCGCCCTACAATTTCATCATTCACACCCTGCCCTACCGGGAGGAGACCCGCCACGCCTACCACTGGCATCTGGAGATCACCCCGCGGTTGACCCAGGTGGCCGGCTTCGAGTGGGGCTCAGGCTTCTACATCAATACGGTGGTCCCCGAGGATGCGGCGCGCTACCTGCGGGAGGTCGGCACCAACGTCGCGGTGGTGCGCGCCGGCTGAGGACGCCCGATGAGGGCGGCGCTGTTCGTCACCTGTCTCGTCGACCAGCTCTTCCCCCGGACCGGCCGGGCCGCCGAGGATCTCCTCCGGCATCTGGGAGTGACCGTGGAGTTTCCTCCCGGGCAGACCTGCTGCGGGCAGGTGGCCTTCAACGACGGCTTCTGGAGCGAGGCCCGGCCGCTGGCCCGCAGGCTGCTCGGGGTCTTCGACCACGCCGACGCGGTCGTCGCCCCCAGCGCTTCCTGTGTGGCGATGATCCGGGAGTTCTACCCCATTCTGCTGCGGGACGATCCGGCCCGGGCGGCGCAGGCCCGCGAGGTGGGGCGACGCACCTACGAGCTGACCGAGTTCCTGGTGGACGTGCTGGGTGTCGTTGCGGTGGGGGCGCATTTCCCCCACCGGGTGGCCTACCACCCGGCCTGCCACGGCCTGCGCCTGCTGGGGCTGCGGGAGCAGCCGCTGCGGCTGCTGCGCCACGTCCGGGAACTGGATCTCCGACCCCTTGTCGGGGCCGAGGAGTGCTGCGGATTCGGCGGGATGTTCGCCCTAAAGTTCGCCGAACTCTCCGCGGCGATGCTGGAGACGAAGCTCCGGGCCATCGAGGCCAGCGGCGCGGAGTTCGTCACCGCGACCGACGTCAGCTGTCTCATGCACATCGACGGCGGGCTGCGCCGCCGGCGGAGCGCCGTCGGGACTATCCCCATCGCAGAGATCCTGGCCGCCCGGTGAAGACGCCCCGGGGCGCCGCCCCCGAGCCCGGCCGCCCCATCGATTTTGTCCGCAACGCCCGCCTGGCGCTGGGGGATCCGTTCCTCCGGGCCGCCCTGCGCGCGACGATGGTGCGCTTCCGCGACCGGCAGGCCGCCGTGATCGCCGAGGTGCCGGAGTGGCAGGCCCTGCGCGACTACGCCTGCGCGGTGAAGCGGCACACCCTCGGCCGGCTCGACCAGTATCTGGAGCAGCTCGAAGCCCAGGTCGCCCTGCGGGGCGGGCACGTCCACTGGGCGCGGGACGGGGCCGAGGCGGCCGGGATCATCGCCCGCCTGGCGCGGGGCCGCCGGGTCGTGAAGAGCAAGTCCATGACCTCCGAGGAGATCGGCCTCAACGAGGCGCTGGCCTCCGCGGGCTGCGAGGTGACGGAAACCGACCTGGGGGAGTACCTGCTCCAGCTGGCCGGCGAAGCGCCCTCCCACCTCATCGCGCCCATTGTGCACCGGTCGAAGGAGTTCATCGCCGCGCTGCTCTCCGCGGCCGCCGGGAGGCCGCTGCCCGCGGAGCCCGAACGGCTGACGGCGGTGGCCCGCGAGCTGCTGCGCCGCCGCTTCCTCGAAGCCGAAGTCGGGATCACCGGCGCCAACTTCCTCGTGGCCGAGACCGGCACCGTCGTGCTCGTCGAGAACGAAGGGAACATCCGCCTGACCACGACGATCCCGCGGGTGCACATTGCGCTGGCCGGCGTGGAGAAGGTCATCCCGCGCCTGGCCGATCTGGCGGTCTTCCTCACCCTCCTGCCCCGCGCCGCCACCGGGCAGCGCATGAGCAGCTACGTCTCGCTGCTCACCGGGCCGCGGCGTTCCGGGGAAAGGGACGGTCCGGAGGAGTTCCACCTCGTCCTGGTGGACAACGGGCGGACGGCCGTTCACGGCGACGAGACTATGCGGGAGGTCCTGGCCTGCATCCGCTGCGGGGCCTGCCTGGATGTCTGCCCGGTCTTCGAGCGGGTCGGCGGGCACGCCTACGGCTCGGTGTACTCCGGACCGATCGGCGCGGTCCTCACCCCGCTGCTGCAGGGTCTGACGGTGGCCGGGGACCTCCCCTTCGCCTCGTCGCTGTGCGGGGCCTGCGGGGAGGTCTGCCCGGTGAAGATCGACCTGCCCCGGCTGCTGCTGGAGCTCAGGGCGCGCGTGGTCCGCTCCCGCGGGGCGCCCCTGGGCGAGCGGCTGTTCCTCCGGGCGTGGACGTGGGTGATGGGCTCGGCGGTCCGGCTCACCTTGGCCGGAAGCCTGGTCCGCCTGGCGCGGGGTCTCGTCGGCCCCAGGCCGCGGTGGTTGCCCGCTCCTCTGTCCCGGTGGATCGCCTTCCGCGACCTCCCGCCGGCCGCGCCCGCCGCCTTTCGCCGGGGGCGACGGCGATGAACGCGCGCGACGAGATCCTGGGACGGCTGAGGCGCGCCGGATTCGACGCTCCCCTGCCGGCCGTGCCGGCCCGCCGGGTCGGACCCGGCGGCGCCGACGCCGCCGAGCGCTTTATGGAGCGGGCCCGCGCCGCGGACATCGACGTTGTGCGCGTCCCCGACCTCGGGTCGCTGCCGGAGCAAGTGGGGAGGGTGCTGGCGAGGGCGGGAGCGCGCACGGTGACGATGTGGGACGATCCCCTCCTCCGGCCGGTCGCGGATGCGCTACGGCGGGAGGGTCTGGTGATCACCGACGACCCCGCCCAGGCCGACGCGGGGATCACCACGGTCGATGCGGCGGTGGCCGAGACCGCCACCCTGGCCCTCGGCGCCGGTCCCGGACGCCCCGGGAGCGTTTCGCTCCTTCCGCCGCTGCACCTGGCGGTGCTGCCGGAAGGGCGCATCGTCGCCACCGTGTCCGAGTTGTGGCCGTCTGTGAACGGGCCGCCCTCCGCGCTGTGGCTCATCACCGGTCCCAGCCGTACCGCCGACATCGAGCACACCCCGGTGCGCGGCGCCCATGGTCCGGTGGCGGTGACCGTCTTTCTGGTGGGGATATAATCCGGGTATGACGACGAAGATTGACCGTGGGACGCTCGTTTCGCGCCTGCGGGAAATCGTCGGCCCCGCGCAGGTGCTTGCCCGTCCCGAGGACCTCGTCGTCTACGAGCAGGACGCCTGCCTGGTCGCCCGGGCCGCTCCCGACCTCGCCGTGCTGCCCGACTCCGCCGATCAGGTCGCCGGGATCGTCGCGCTGGCCCGCCGGGCGGGGATACCGCTGGTCCCGCGGGGGGCGGGGACCGGTCTCAACGGCGGGTCCATCCCCGTCGCCGGGGGGGTGATGCTGGTCCTGACACGGATGAACCGCATCCTCGAGCTCAGTCCCCGCGACCGGCTGGCCGTGGTCGAGCCCGGTGTCGTGAACGGAGATCTGACCGTTGCCGCCTCCCGCCACGGGCTCTTCTACGCGCCCGACCCGGGGAGCCAGGGTGCCAGCACCATCGGCGGCAACGTGGGCAACAACGCCGGCGGGCCGCACTGTCTGGCCTACGGAGTGACGGGCAACCATGTCCTCGAGCTGGAGGTGGTGTTGCCGTCGGGGGAGATCGTCGTTGTCGGCAGTCCGGCCGTCGATGCCCCGGGTTACGATCTCGCCGGACTGCTCGTCGGATCCGAGGGCACCCTCGGCATCATCACGCGGATCACGGTGCGGTTGCTGCGATCTGCCGAGGCCGCGGGCACCCTGCTGGCGGCCTTCGACACCATCGAGGACGCCTCCCAGACGGTCTCCGAGATCATCGCCGCCGGCATCGTGCCCACGGCGATGGAGATGATCGACGGGACGGTGATCCGGGCCGTGGAAGCGGCGATCCGCGCCGGCTATCCCGAAGATGCCGGCGCGGTGCTGCTCATCGATGTGGAGGGTCACGTCGAGGTCGTACCCCGAACCCTGGCCCGCATCCGGGAGATCGCCGCACGCCACGCCCCCCGCCAGCTCAGGGCGGCAGAGACGCCTGACGACCGCGAGCGGCTCTGGAAAGGGCGCAAGGAAGGCGTCGGAGCTCTGGGACGATTGGCGCCGGCCTACTATCTCCAGGACGGGGTGGTGCCGCGGACGCGGCTGCCCGAGGTGATGCGGCGCGTCGCGGAGATCGCCCGCGCCTTTGACCTGGTGATCGGCAACATCTTCCACGCCGGAGACGGCAACCTGCATCCCACGATCCTCTTCGACCCGACACGCCCCGGCATGCTGGAGCAGGTCATCGCCGCCGGGGAGGAGATCCTCAAGGCCTGCGTGGCCTGTGGCGGATCCATCACGGGGGAACACGGGGTCGGCATCGAGAAGCGGGACTACATGCGGTGGCTCTTCACCGACGCGGACCTGGAGGCGATGGGCAGGGTCAAGGCCGCGTTTGATCCGGAGGGCCTGCTGAATCCCGAGAAGCTCCTGCCCCCGCCGGCGGCCGCCTCGTCCCCCGGCCGTGCGGCTTCCGAGGCCTCCGGGCGCCCGCAGGCCGCAGGATGGAGCTAGGTCCGTGGACAGGCAGGCGCTGATCGCCGAACTGAGAGGGATCGTCGGCGACGGACACGTCCTCACCGACGACGTCGATCTCATCGTGTACGAGCAGGACGGCTCCGTCCTCCAGGCCGTGCCGGAGATCGTCGTGCTGCCCGCCGACACCCCGCAGGTCGCCGCGGTGATCCGGGCCGCCGCGCGCGCCGGCGTCCCGGTCGTCCCCCGGGGCTCGGGGACGGGGCTGGCAGGCGGCGCAGTGCCCGCCGGGGGAGGCGTCGTGGTCTCCCTCGCCCGCCTGAACCGGGTCCGCGACGTCTCCTACCGCGACCGCACGGTGGAGGTCGAACCCGGCGTCATCAACCTGGACGTGACGAAGGCCGTGGCCAAGGCGGGGTTCTTCTACGCTCCCGACCCCAGCAGCCAGGCGGCCTGCTCCATCGGGGGCAACCTGGCCAACAACTCCGGCGGACCGCACACCCTGGCCTACGGGGTGACCACCAACCACACCCTGGGGATGGAGGTGGTGCGGGGCGACGGCTCGGTGGTGTGGCTGGGCGGCGTTGTGCCCGATACGCCGGGCTACGACCTCTGCGGCCTCTTCGTCGGGTCGGAAGGCACCCTGGGCATCGTCACCCGCGCCGTGGTCCGGTTGATGCGCGTCCGGGAACAGGTGGGGACGCTGCTCGCCGTCTTCGACCGCATGGATGACGCCACGCAGGCGGTCGTGGAGATCACCGCCGCCGGCATCGTTCCCGCGGCGTTGGAGATGATGGACCGCACGACCATCGAGGCGGTGGAGCGGGGAAGTCCCGTCGGTCTGCCGCGCGATGCCGACGCCGTGCTGCTGGTCGAGGTGGAAGGGGTACAGGAGCACACCGAGCGGGTGATGCGCCTGGCGCGGGAGATCTGCCATCGGGCCGGCGCCCGGGCGGTGCGGACGGCGAAGGACGAGCCAGAGCGCGCCGCGCTGTGGAGAGGCCGCAAGGGCGCCTTCGGCGCCCTGGGCACCCTGGCCCCGAACTACTACGTGATGGACGGAGTCGTTCCGCGCAGCCGGCTGCCGGACGCGATGCGGGCCGTGGCCGAAATCAGCCGGCGCTTCGGCGTCCGCGTGGCCAACGTCTTCCACGCCGGGGACGGCAATCTCCATCCCAACATCCTCTTCGACCTCAGGGTGCCGGGCGAGCTGGAGCGCGTCCTCGCCGCCGGGGCAGAGATCCTCAAGGCCTGTGTGGCCATGGGCGGCAGTCTCACCGGCGAGCACGGCATCGGTCTGGAGAAACGGGAGTACATGGGGTGGGTGTTCACGCCGGCAGACCTGGAGGCGATGGCCCGGGTGCGGGCGGCGTTCGATCCGGATCGCAGGTTCAACCCGGGAAAGATCTTCCCCACCCCCGCGGCGTGCGGGGAGGCGACCCGGCGGATGCCGGCCAGGATCCCGGAGGGGGTGTGGGTGTAGACCATGGAAACCGCGGTCGGCGCCACCCACCTCCCCCTGCCCCGTCCGGCGGCGCGGGGACGTTCCCTTCCCGCGCTGCTCATCCCCGAACTGGACCAGTGCGTGCACTGCGGGCTCTGTCTCCCCCAGTGCCCGACCTACCGTGTCACCGCCCTGGAGACGGAATCTCCTCGGGGGCGCATCCACCTGGTGCGCGCCGCCGGCGAGGGGCGGATCGCGCCGGGCGCACGCTTCGCCGAGCACATCTACCTGTGCCTGATGTGCCGGGCCTGCGAAACGGCCTGTCCCTCCGGGGTGAAGTATGGGCGGATCGCCGAGGCGGCGCGGGCCGTGCTGGGTCCGCCCGGTTCGCCCCTCGGTCGGGCGACGGTCTCACTGGTCCTCCGGCAGGTCTTCCCCTTCCCACGGCGCCTGCGGTTGCTGGCCCGCCTGCTGCGCTTCTACCAGCGCTCGGGGCTGCGGGCGCTGGCGCGGCTGTTACCGGGGCGGCTGCGTCAGGCCGAGGCGTTGCTGCCGCCGATTCCCGCGGAGTTCTTCACCCCCGAGGCCGAGGTGCTGCCGGCGTTGGGCCCGCGGCGGGCCCGGATCGGCCTGCTCCAGGGGTGTGTCATGCCCCTGCTGTTCGGCGCGGTGAACGCCGCCACCGTCCGCGTCCTGCGGCGCAACGGCTGCGAGGTCGTCATCCCCGGGGCGCAGGGCTGCTGCGGCGCGCTCAACCTCCACAACGGCGAGACCGTGGCGATGAAGGCGATGGCCCGGCGGAACATCGACGTCTTCCTGAATGCCCGCGTGGACGCGGTCGTCGTCAACGCCGCAGGCTGCGGCGCGGCGATGAAAGAGTACGGTCATCTCCTTCGGGACGATCCCGCGTACGCGGAGAAGGCGGCGCAGTTCTCCCGGCTTGTTCAGGACGCCTCGGAGTTCCTGGCGGACCTGGGCCTGGTCGGGCCGCTCGGGCCGGTGCCCCTGACCGTCACCTATCAGGATCCCTGTCATCTGGCCCACGGCCAGAAGGTCCGGGCGCAGCCGCGGCGGTTGTTGACCGCGATCCCGGGCCTGCGCCTGGTGGAGATGGAGGCCTCCGACCGGTGCTGCGGCAGCGCTGGCATCTACAACGTCACCCACGCCGCGATGTCCGGCGCGCTGCTGGAGGAGAAACTGGTCTCCATCGAGCGCACCGGGGCGGAGGCGGTCGTCGCTCCCAATCCCGGCTGCATGGTGCAGCTGCTCTCCGGTGTGCGGCGCCGAGGCCTGAAGATGCCCGTCTACCACCTCCTGGATCTTCTGGACCGCGCCTATGAAACCGCCGGCGCCGCCGCTGCGGACGGGGCCGGGGGGACGACCGGGAGCGCGCCGTGAGCGCGGCCGCCGGCCGTCTGGTGGAAGCCCTGGAATCCGCCCTCGGCCCGGCGGCGATTGCCACGGACGCCGCCACCTTGCAGGCGCATGCGGTGGACGGGGTGGTGCCGAACGTCGTCTGCCGCCCGGCCGACGCGGAGCAGATTGCGGCGGTGCTGCGGCTCTGCGCGGAAGCCGACGCGGCGGTCGTGCCCTGGGGCGGCGGCACCACGATCGCCCTGGGGAACCTTCCGCGCCGTCTCGACGTCGTGCTGACCACCGGGCGCCTGGCGGCGCTCGGCGAACATGACGATGCCAACCTCACCGCCACGGTGCAGGCCGGGATGACCCTGGGTGCGCTGCAGGCGGCGCTCAGGCCACGCGGGCAGTTCCTGGCTCTGGATCCTCCGTGTCCGGAGCGGGCCACGGTGGGCGGGGTGGTCGCCGCCAACGTCAACGGACCGCGGCGGATGGCCTACGGCGGCGTGCGCGACCTGGTCATCGGGATGAAGATGGTCCTGGCCGACGGAGCACAGATCAAAGCCGGGGGCAAGGTGGTGAAGAACGTCGCCGGCTACGACATGTGCAAGCTGTTCGTCGGCTCGCTGGGCACACTGGGGATCATCACCGAGGTCACCTTCAAGATGACGCCGCTCCCGGAGGAGGCGGCGACGGTGGTGGCCGGCGGCGCGTCGGAGGCGGCCTTCGCCCTGGTGGACGACCTCTTTGCCTCCACGCTGCAGCCCTGTGCGATCGCGGTGATGAACCGGCCGCCGGCGCCGATCCCCCTGCCCGGGGCGGCCGCCGTCGTGGCCGTGGGGGTGGAGGGCTTCACCGAAGCGGTGGCCCGCCACCTGCGGGAGATCACGGCCATGGCCGCCCGGGCCGGTCTGGAAGCGGAGGTCGTCACCGGGAGCGCGCACGCGGCCTGCTGGGCCGCCGTGCGCGACTTCCCACTCCCCGAGGTGTCGCCGCCGGCATACCAGGAGGCGCTGCTGCGGCTCACCGTGCCCCTGGGGTCCGTGGCCGCCGCGGTGGCGGCCCTCTCCGCCCTTGACGGGGGACTCTCCTACGTCGCCCACGCCGGCGTGGGGACGATCTGGATCCGTGCCGAACTCCACCGTGCCGCCGAGGTGTTTTCCGCGGTCGGGACTGTCGCGGCCTCGCACCGCGGGCACGCCGTCCTCGCCGCCGCCCCGGCCGCGGTGAAGCGGGACCTGGATATCTGGGGCCCTCCGCCGCCGGCGCTGGCAATCATGAGGGAGATCAAACAGCGCTTCGATCCCCGGGGTCTGCTCAACCCCGGGCGGTTCGTGGCTTTTCTCTGAGCGGCGCCGACCACTCCGGGAGGAGCGTGACGTGAATTCCCAGGTCGTCTTCGCCCTGGCCATCCACAACCACCAGCCGGTGGGAAACTTTCCCCACGTCTTCGAGGAGGCGTACGCCAGGAGCTACCTGCCCCTCCTGCGGCTGCTGGACCGCCACCCCCGCATCCGCCTGGCCCTCCACTACTCCGGACCGCTCCTGGACTGGCTGCAGGGGGCGCACCCGGAGTTCTTCCCGCTGCTGCGCGGACTCGTCCGGCGCGGCCAGGTGGAGGTGATGACCGGCGGATACTACGAGCCCATTCTGGTCAGCATCCCCGAGCGGGACCAGGTCGGACAGATCCGCAAGATGACGACGGAGTTGGAGCGGCGCTTCGGAGCGCGCCCCCGCGGGTTGTGGCTGGCGGAGCGGGTGTGGGAGCCGCACTTGGCCGGGACGCTGGCCGCCGCCGGTGTCGAGTACACGGTGGTGGACGACACCCACTTCCTCGCCGCCGGCCTCTCCGCCGACGACCTGACCGGCTATTTCGTCACGGAGGAGGGCGGGGCCACGCTCAAGGTCTTCCCCAGCCTCCGCGCGCTGCGCTACCTGATCCCCTGGAAGCCGGTGGCGGAGGTCGTGGCCTTCCTCCGCAGCAAGGCTTCGCCGTCCGGCCCGCTGCTGTTGATGGGCGACGACGGCGAGAAGTTCGGGCTGTGGCCCGGGACCTACGCCCACTGCTGGGAGGCGGGCTGGATGGAGGAGTTCTTCACGGCGCTTGAGGAGGAGGCCGAATGGCTGGCGGTGCTTCCCCCGGGCGAAGCGGCCGACGGCCCCCCCGCCGGCCGGGTGTACCTGCCCACCGCCGCCTATGACGAGATGGAAGAGTGGGCGCTGCCGGCCGAGACCGGGATCGCCTATCGCCAGGCCCGCCGCCGGCTGGAGGAAGAGCGTCATCCCGCCCTGCGGTTCGTGCGCGGGGGATTCTGGCGGCAGTTCCTGGTGAAGTATCCGGAGGTCAACACCCTGCACAAGAAGATGCTCCGCGTCAGCGAGAAGGTGTGGCGGATTCCCCCCGGGAGGAGACGGCGGCGCGCGCTGGAGGAGCTGTGGCAGGCGCAGTGCAACTGCCCCTACTGGCACGGCGTCTTCGGCGGCGTCTATCTGCCCCACATCCGCCGGGCCAACTTCGCCCACCTGATCGCCGCCGAAGCGCTGGCCGACGAGCACCTGGGCGCCGGGCCCAGAGTGCAGGTTGGGGATCTGGACGCGGACGGCGGACCGGAGGTCGAGATCTCCACGCCGTCGATGGTCCTGTGGGTGGATCCGGCCGAGGGAGCGGGGGTGGTGACCTGGGACTGGCGCGCCGCCCGCGTCAACCTGGTCGATGTGCTGGGCCGGCGGCGGGAAGCCTATCACGCGCAGCTGCTCGCCGCCCCGGGAGAGACGGCGGCGCCCGCGGCGGTCGAAACCATCCACACCGAACGGGTCCGCGTCAAGGAGCCCCACCTGGAGCGGCTGCTCGTCTACGACCGCTACCGCCGGGCCGCCTTTCTGGACCACCTGCTACCCGCCGGCGCGACACTGGAGGCCTGGGCCGCGGAGGAGTTTCCCGTTCCCTTCGCCGGACAGCCGTACCTGGCCGACCCTCCGGCCGGACCGTCGGCGGCCGTCTCCTGCCGCCGCGAGGCGACGGTGCGGACGGATGGGGGAACGGCGGCGGCGCGGATCGAGAAGCGGTTCCGGGCCGACGGCGCCGCGGCGCGCCTGCAGGTCCGCTATCGTGTCACAAACGTCGGGACGGCCGCTCTCCGCGCGCTGTTTGGGGTGGAGACCAACTGGGCGGTCTCCGAGGGGTCGACGATCGGCATCGGCGGATCGGCCGCCGGGGTCGCCCAGCGCAGGACGATCCAGGACGCCGATGTCATCGAGGTAACGGATCCGGGTTGGCCCGGACCCGTCCGATGCTCTTTTCCCCCCGCCACGGTCTGGCAGTGGCCCATCGAGACCGTTTCGAACTCGGAAGGAGGCTTCGAGCGCACGTTCCAGGGGCTGACGTGCGTCACCCTGTGGCCTCTTTCCCTCGCCCCCGGCGAGACGCGGGAGATCGCGATCGACGCCACCCTGGGCGACCTCGCCGGTCGGGAGGTTCCGCGCTGACCGGCGCCCCCTATCCCGCCCACCGGGAGGCCGACGTCGTCCTGCGCGACGGTTCGACCGTCCGCGTTCGGCCCATCCGCCCCGAGGACCGGGCGGCCCTGCTGGCGTTGTTCCGGTCCCTGTCGGAGACGTCGCGCGCGCGCCGCTTTTTCGCCGGTGTCTCCGACCGGTTTCTCGACGAGGCGGCGGAGCGGCTGGTCGCTGTGGACTACGTCTCGCGCTTCGGACTGGTGGCCACGGCCGGGCCCGAGCAGCGCCTCATCGGCCACGCCTGCTACATCCAGACCGGTCCCCAGCGCGCCGAAGTGGCCTTCACGGTGGCCGACGACTTTCAGGGCCGGGGCCTGGGGACGATCCTGCTGGGACAACTGGCCGAGATCGGCGCCGCACACGGCATCCGGGAGTTTGAAGCGGACGTCCTCCCGGAGAACCACCCGATGATCGACGTCTTCCGCCAGTCCGGTTTTCCCGTCGAGGTGACGGCCAGCCGGGACGGCATCCACGCCGTCTTCCCGACCGAGCTGGGGGAAGAGGCGCGCCTCCGATTCGAGCAGCGGGAGCGGATCGCCGCGGTCAACGCCCTCCGCCCGTTCTTCGCGCCGCGCGCCGTGGCCGTCATCGGGGCCTCCCGCCGGCGCGGCACCATCGGTGGGGAGGTCTTCCACAACCTCCTGGCCTACGGCTTCTCGGGAGAGATCTACGCCGTGAACCCAGCGGCGGCGGAGGTCCAGGGGCGGCGGGCCTACGCCAGCGTCCTCGACATCCCCGGGCCGGTGGATCTGGCGGTCATCGTCGTCCCCGCCGCGGCGGTGGCGGAGGTCGCCGAGCAGTGCGCGGGCAAGGGCGTCCGCGCCCTGGTCGTCATCTCCTCGGGGTTCGCCGAAGTCGGGCCGGCCGGCCGGGCCCTCCAGGACCGGCTGCTGGAGATCTGCCGGCGGTCGGGCATGCGGCTCATCGGGCCCAACTGCATGGGCATCGTCAGCACCGACCCTGCGGTGCGGCTCAACGCCACCTTCGTCCCCGTCCCGCCCCGCGAAGGCCGCGTGGCGTTCATGTCCCAGAGCGGCGCGCTGGGGCTGGCCATCATGGACTACGCGGCGCAGCTGGGCCTGGGCATCTCCTCCTTCGCCTCGGTGGGGAACAAGGCCGACATCTCCGGCAACGACCTGATCCAGTACTGGGAGGAGGACCCGCGGACGGACCTCATCCTCCTGTACCTGGAGTCCTTCGGGAATCCGCGGAAGTTCTCGCGCATCGCGCGCCGCGTCGCCAGGAGGAAGCCCATCGTCGTGGTAAAGAGCGGGCGCTCGCCCGCCGGCGCCCGGGCCACGACCTCGCACACCGGTGCGCTGCTGGCCGCGTCCGACGTCACGGTGGCCGCCCTGTTCCGACAGGCCGGCGTCATCCGCACCGATACGCTGAAGGAACTCTTCGATGTGGCGGCGCTGCTGGCCCACCAGCCCGCCCCCTCGGGCCGTCGGGTGGCGATCGTCACCAACTCCGGCGGTCCCGGCATCCTCTGCGCCGACACCGCCGAAAGCGAAGGGCTGGAGGTACCGATCCTGTCCGAGACCACACAGGCCGCGTTGCGGCGGTTTCTGCCGCCGGAGGCCAGCGTCGCCAATCCCGTGGATATGATCGCCTCGGCTACCGCGGACCACTACCGCCAGGCGGTCCGGGTGGTGGCCGCGGATCCGGGGGTGGACGCGGTGATCGCCATCTTCATCCCGCCCATGGTGACCCGCGCCGACGAGGTCGCCGCCGCGCTGGTTGCGGCGGCCGCGGAGATCCCCGCCGGGAAACCTCTGCTCACTGTGTTCATGTCGGCGCGGGGCGTCCCCGAAGTGTTGCGCGCCGCCGACGTCCGCATCCCGTCCTTCGCCTTTCCCGAAGACGCCGCGATCGCCCTGGCCCGGGCCGTCTCGTACGGGGAGTGGCGGGCGCGGCCCCCCGCCCCCCCGCCGGTGCTGACCGGGCTGCAGAGGGATCGCGCCGCGGCAGTCGTCGCCTCGGCGCTGCGCCGGGGTGCCGGCTGGCTCGAGCCGGAGGAGGTGGCCGCGCTGCTGACATGCTACGGCGTCCCCGTCCTCGAGCACCAGGTGGTGAGGACACCGCAGGACGCCGCTGCGGCCGCCTCCGCCATCGGCGCACCGGTCGCGCTGAAGGCCGTGGCGCCCGGCGTGGTCCACAAGACCGAGGCCGGCGGTGTGCGGCTGAATTTGACCGCCCCGGAGGTGCACGGGGCCGCCGAGGAGATGGCCCGGGCGTTCGAGCGCGCCGGACACCCCCTGACAGGGTACGTCGTGCAGCGCATGGCCCCGGGCGGCGTCGAGATGATCGTCGGCGTGGTGCACGACCCGCAGTGTGGACCGGTGCTGGCCTGCGGGGCGGGAGGAGTGACCGTGGAGCTCCTCAACGATGTGGCGGTGCGCCTGACCCCCCTGACCGAGCAGGACGCCGCCGAGATGATCCGGGAGCTGCGGACCTATCCGCTGCTCACCGGCTATCGCGGCGCGCCTCCCCTCGACGTCCGCGCCCTGGAGGAGGTTGTGCTCCGCGTCGGCACGATGGTCGAGGATCTCCCCCAGATCGCCGAACTGGACTGCAACCCGGTCCTGGTGCACCGCCGCGGCGCCTCGGTCGTCGACGCCCGGGTCCGCGTGGCGCCGGCGGAGGCCCCGCCGCCGCTGGGGGCCCGGCCCCCGGCACGGCGAAGATGAATCAGTGTCCGGAGGCCGGGTCGGCGCCGGACGAGGAGGAGCGCCATGAAGGCCAGGGAGATCATGACGACGGACGTCGTCACCCTGAAACCGACGCAGTCCGTCGAAGAAGCCACGATGGTCCTGCTGCGGCGCCACATCCACGGCGCGCCGGTGGTGGGCGACGACGGGCGGCTGGCGGGGATGGTCAACTTCATGGACCTGAAGCGCCACGCCGGAGAGGAACGCACGATCGGCGACGTGATGTGGCCGGCCGTCGCGGTGGACGAGGAGGCCTCCGTGCAGGAGGTGGCGGCGAAGATGCTGGAGGAGAAGGTCCGGCGCGTCGTCGTGCTCCGCCAGGGCCGCGTGGCCGGGATCATCAGCGCCACCGACATCGTGCGCCTCTTCCTGGACCTGCACGAGGAGCCGCGGCGGGGCTGATCCTTTCGTGAAGGTGCCGCGGCGGTCCGATCCGGTGTCGGGCCTGGCCGTTTCGAGCCGGGTTCCCGGCGCGCCCGCCGAGGTCCTCACTCCTCGAGAGACATGGCGGGGGTGGAGGCGCCGTCAGCGTGTGCGCCAGAAGGCGGCGGTAACCGCCAGGGCGGCGAACAGAAGGAAGAAGGGGCGGTAGGCCAGGAGGGCCAGGACCGATCCGGGGGAGACCGTACCTCCCGCGGCGAGCGTCACCGCCACCTGGGGACCAAGCAGCACGATCCCCGCGCCGCAGGCGATGGCGGCCGCCGTAGCCATCGTCCGCCCCCGCTTCCACCCCGCCGCCCGGCTGGCCGCTTCGCCGATCAGGCCGCCGACGAACGGGCCGAGGAAGATCGCCAGGACGCCGAGCCGCCAGACGAAGAGAATCCCCCCGGCCAGCATGCCGAGGGCGCCGGCCACCACCACGGCGGCGGCCAGCGCGCCGGGGCCGACCTGATAGATCCTGGGCAGTGGGGCGGTGCCGCAGGTCGGACACTTCATACCCACCGGCGTCTGCACCATGCAGTCGGGACAGATGGGCGTCCCGCAGCTCACGCAGGTAAGGCCCGTCTCGACGTCGGGATGGCGCGCGCACCGCATCAGAATCACCTTTCACCGCTTCGACCGGAATCCTGCGGAGAACCGCTTGGTGCAGAGCGACGAGGACGGCCAGCGGCGGGTCCGGTCACCACGGCGAGCCCCGGTCATGACAGGGGCTCGCTCGCCGCCCGGCGTGGAAGATGGTATAATCCCCGTTGAACTATGCCGAATCCCCTTTCGTGGGGGAGCGGGGGAACCGACGCAGTTGCGGGGCGGATCTCGCGGCGGACGCGAGTAAGGGACTCTCGACCCGAGCCCGACAGCTAACCTCGTAGGCGGACGAGAGAGCCAATCCGGAAGAACTCGACGGCCCGGAGCGCTCTCCGGGTCGTCGTTGTTTCCGGGACGAATGAGGGCCGCGACCGCCGGCAGGGGAAAGGACGCATCCGTGACGCTGCAGCAGGCCAAGCAGACGACCGCCACGGTCTGGCACAGGATGGGTCGCGACAATGTTCTGGTCCTGGCCTCCTCGACGGCGTACGCCGCCGTGCTGTCGGTGTTTCCGCTGCTGGTCGCGGTGATCGCGCTGCTCAGCCTGTTCGTGGAGGGCTCCACGGCGCAGGAAGCGGTGGTCGCGGCGATCCGTCCCTATCTTCCCGAGCAGGCCCTGCTCGTCGTCCGCGACACGCTGCGCAGTGTGGTCCAGACCCGCCAGGCCGCCGGCGCCCTCGGAGCCGCGGGGTTGTTCTGGGGTGCCACGGCCGTGGCCGGCTCGCTGCGCAACTCCTTGGGCCGCGTGCTGGGCGGCCCTCCCCGCGCCTTCTGGCACCGGGCGGCCATCGATCTGGGAATGGCGATCCTGAGCGGGCTGTTCCTGAGCCTGTCGGTGCTGGGATCGGCGGTGCTGGCCGCACCCCCCGTCCGTCCGGCGGCCGCCCTCCTCGACCGGGTGACAGGGGCGCTGGGCGACGTGCTCCCGACGCTGGCGCCCACCGTGCTCTCCGTCGCCGCCTTCTCCGTCGTCTATCGCCTCCTGCCCCGCGTGCGGTTGCGCACCGCCACCGTGATGTGGGGGACGGCCCTGGCCGTGGGGCTCTTCGAACTGCTGAAACTGGGATTTTTCTGGTACCTGCGCACGCTGGCCCGGTATCCCCTGGTCTACGGGCCGCTGGCCGGCATGATCGTCTTCATGGTCTGGGTGTACCTGGTCTCGGTGGTCGTGCTGCTCGGCGCCGAGGTGATGGCCGTGCTGGAGGGCCATGGATAGATCCGCCGTTGTCGCCTCGCTCCGGGACCTGCTCGGCGGACGCCGGCTGGTCATCGTGAGCAATCGGGAGCCCTACGTCCACAGGCGGACGCCGGAGGGCATCGCCGTCGAGCGTCCCACCGGCGGGCTGGTCGCCGCCCTGGATCCCGTGCTGCAGGCCGCCGGCGGCACGTGGGTGGCCTGGGGCAGCGGGGAGGCGGACTTCGAGGTGACCGACGGCGCCGGCCGCGTCCGCGTCCCCCCCGGCGGCGGGTCGTACACCCTGAGGCGGGTGGCGCTGCCAAAGACCGAGGTCGAAGGCTACTACTACGGCTACGCCAACCGGGCCCTGTGGCCGCTCTGCCACATGGCGCTGGCACACGCCCGCTTCCGTCGGCGGGCCTGGAAACTGTACCAGTCGGCGAACCGGCGATTTGCCGAGGCCGTCCTGGCCGAGGCGGAGGTTGACAGCGTCGTCTGGATCCACGACTACCACCTGGCCCTCCTGCCCAGACTGATCCGCCTCCGCCGGCCGGACCAGCTGCTCATCCACTTCTGGCACATCCCCTGGCCGGCCTGGGACATCTTCCGGGCCTGCCCCCAGCGCACGGAGCTGCTGGAAGGGTTGCTGGCCAACGACCTCGTGGCGTTCCAGCACCCGCGTCACGTCGAGCACTTCCTGGAGTGCGTGGAGCGGGAACTCGGCGCCGGCGTGGACCGCGACGAGGGCGTGGTCGAGCACGGCGGAAGCGTGACCCGGGTGGAGGCCTTCCCCATCAGCGTGGACTTTGCCGCCCTCGACGGGCTGGCCCGGTCGCGCCGGGCCGAGCGCTGGATGGCCAGATTGCGCAGGCAACACCGCCTTGAGGGGAAGATCGTGGCCATCGGCGTGGACCGCCTGGACTACACGAAGGGGATTCCCGAACGGCTGCACGCCCTGGAGCGGCTGTTCCAGCGTTTTCCGCAGTATCGCGGGCGGCTGGTCTTCATCCAGAAGTGCGCCCCCAGCCGCACCCGGATCAAGGCCTACCGCGACCTGCAGCGCCGGGTGGAGTCGGAAGTGGCCCGTCTGAACGCGACCTACGGCACCCCGGAGTGGCAGCCCGTGATCTATCTGCCCCGTCCGCTGCCTCCGGCCGGGATGGCGGCGCTGTACCGGCTCGCCGATCTCTGCGTGGTCAGCTCGCTCCAGGACGGGATGAACCTGGTCGCCAAGGAGTTCGTCGCCTGCCAGGTCGACGGGCGCGGGGTCCTCCTGTTGAGCGAGCTGGCCGGCGCCCGCGAGGAACTCTCCTGGGCGCTGCCCATCAACCCCTACGACGCCGGCGGCACGGCGGAGATGATGGCCCGCGCCGCGACGATGCCGGTCGAAGAACGCGCGGAGCGCATGGGCCACCTCCGGACCTTCGTCGCCGAGCACGACATCTACCGCTGGATGCACGACCACCTTCGGGCCGCCGCGCACCTGGCGGCGCGCGCCTCGACACGGTCGCTCCATGAGCGGGGCTACGAGGTGCGCGACCTCCTCCGCGGTCGCCCCGGGGTGGCGCTGCTGATCGATTTCGACGGCACGCTGGCCCCGATCGCTCCCGCCCCCGACCAGGTCGTGCTTCCGGAGGCGTCCCGCTCCGCCCTGGCGCATCTGGCGCGCCTTCCCGGCGTCCTCGTGGCCGTGGTCAGCGGGCGGTCGCTGGTGGACATCCGCCGGCGGGTGGGGGTGACGGGAATCGTCTATGCCGGGAACCACGGGCTGGAGATGGCCGGCGACGACTGGATCTGGACGCATCCGGAGGCGCGGTCGGCGCGCCAGCGGATCGGTGCGGTGTGCGCGCGCCTGCAGGAGCGGTTGCGGGCGGTCCCCGGCGTCATCGTCGAAGACAAGGGTCTCTCCGCCGCCGTCCACTACCGCCTGACCCCCCATCCCTACCTGGAGTCGGTCCGCCGGGCGGTGTACGAGGAGACGGTGCGCACGGACGGCGTCGCGGTCCGGGACGGCAAGAGGGTCTTCGAGCTGCGGCCCCGGATCGACTGGGACAAGGGCACGGCGGTGCGGTGGATCCTGCGCCGCGTCTTCGGCGAGCGCTGGCCCGAGGCGGTCGGCGTGATCTACATCGGCGACGACCGGACGGACGAGGACGCCTTCCTGGCCCTGCCTGCACCGGCGGTCACGGTGCGCGTCGGGCTGGCCCCCACGGCCACGGCGGCCCGCTACGCCCTGCGGGATGCCGGGGATGTGGCGCAGTTTCTGGAGCGGCTCATCGGCTGGCTGGACCCGGTGCCGGTGGGCCCGCCGGACGGCGTCGGCCGCTCAGGGGCCTAAGCCCTCGAGGTGCACGACCATCAGCGCCAGGTGCTCGGCCAGGTCGCGCGTGATGAGGAAGTTCTCCCGCACGTATTCCCGGGCGTTCTCGCCCATCTGTTTGGCCAGGCCCGGGTTGTTGAGCAGGTGCCGGATGCGGAAGGCGCAGCCCTCCACGGAGTTCACCGTATAGCCGGTCACGCCGTAGATGATCTGCACGGTGATCCCCCCGGCGAAGCCGCCGATCACCGGTTTGCCCTTCCACATCCCTTCCGCCACGGTCAGACCGAAGCCCTCCCGCGTAGATTTCTGGATGATGATGTCCGCGGCGCGCTGCAGGGCGTTGATCTCGTGGTGCGCGGTCGGCGGCAGCACCAGGATGTGGATGTCGGGATCGCCCGCGGCGGCCTCGCTGACCTCGGCCAGCACCTGCTCGCCTTCCGGGTCGTCGGTGGCGCCGCCGCCGGCGAGGATCAGCCGGCAGTCGTCGTACTTCTTGACGATGCGGTAGGCGTTGATCACGCCCAACGGATCCTTGAAGCGGTCGAAGCGGCTGACCTGGAGCAGGATCGGTTTGTCCCGCGGAATGCCCAGCCGCGCCAGCACCGCGTCTACCTCCTCGGGCTCCAGGGGGCGGTTCTTCTCCGAGAGGGGGTCGATGCTGGGATAGATCAGGTACTGGGGGATGGGCAGCCGCTGGGCGAACTTGGGCAGGGAGAAGATCGCCGCATCGTAGCGCACCACGAACTGCCGCAGAAACGCCCAGGCCCGCCGCTGGGGATGGCTGACGTCGATGTGGCAGCGCCAGACCCACGGGCCGCGCTTGGGCGCCGTGGCGATGAGGGCGGCGGGCTGGGGGTCGTGGATGATCACCATGTCCGCGTCGAGGTTCAGCGCCCGGGCGTTGTCCCGGTTGGTGTCCAGGTAGGTCTGGAACATGGCGTCGGAAAAGGCCTGCTCGGCGCCCTGCAGCGCGTTGTGCAGGCTCTTCGTGACGCGGAAGAACTCCTCGCCGCCGCGGATCACCTCCCACCGGGAGGGCACGCCCAGCTCTTCGAAGAGGGGCAGGTAGCGGTGCAGCATCTCCGCCACTCCCCCTCCCACCCGCGTCGAGTTGACGTGCACCAGAGACCGTCCCCGGACCCGCTCGGCCAGACGGTGGAGCAGGTCGATCGCCCCCTGGGGGGCGACGGAGCGGTAGGCGTCGAGGGAGACGGTGGTCTTAAGCATGGTCCTCGTGGGCCAGGCGGGCGTCGCAGAGCGCGAGGAGCCGCGCCCGCAGCCCGTCCAGCCCGCTGATGTAGGGGTTGAGTTTGCGGATGCGTTCGGCCAGGTCGACCTCGCCCAGCTCTTCGGCCAGCCAGCGCACGGCCTCCCAGGTGCCCCGGCGGGCCTCGGCCCGGAAGAAGTGGTAGTAGATGGCGCTGAGGTCCACGCGGGCCAGCGCCTCCCGGAACTCCCGCAGCGTGGTGGCCCGGATCCCCGTGGGGACGGCGATGAGCTGGGCCCGCATGAACTCGAAGGGCTCGCCGTACACGATCCGCGGCACCACCTGCAGGTCGGAGAGGTGATCGTCGATGATGGTGATCAGCTCGCCCCGCAGCGCCTCCACATCCTCGTAGTCAAAGGGGTCGACCACGGCCAGGCGCTCGCCCAGCACCCGGTCCCGCACCTGGATCGCCGCCCAGGTGGCGAAGTCGTTGCGGTAGGGCGCCGGGAGGTAGCGGCTGCGCAGAAACGCCGAGTGCGTATGGTAGAAGATGGACGCGGCGGGGACCTCTTCGATACCGTGGAGCAGCTCGCGCTCGTCCCAGGCGCTGCGGCCGAGCATCTCGCGCAGCTCCAGGCAGTCCACGAACTCGAAGGGTCGGGTCGCCGTCCGAGGCATCTTCCGCTCCAGTGTCTACATTACATCTATCCGAGTTTCTCCATCGCGAAGTGCAGCCGCTCGCCCAGGCGCACCAGCGCGCCGTCGCCGGCGGCCCGGGCCAGCCGGGAGAAGGCGTTCTGGGCCTCCCAGAGGTTCAGGGTCAGGCCCGCGGCCTCGGCGAAGTCGAGCACCTCCAGGGCGCGGGCCACGCGGTCGGCGACGTGCCCGGCCCCGGCCAGAGCCTGCTCCAGCCGCCGTCGCAGCAGCGGCTCGAAGCGGTCGGCCCGGATCTCGCGTCCCCAGGAGCGCAGCTCGGCCAGCAGCTCGAAGACCCGGGGACGGAGCGGCACGGCGGCATCCCTGCTCAGTTCCTCCTCCAGGTCGCGGGTCAGGGCCACGACGGCGGCGGTGACCAGCGGGGCAGGCACGTCCACGCCGGCATCGCGCAGGTAGACCATCAGCGGTCGGTTGTCCCGGTACAGCCGGCGGTAGACGTCTTCCAGGTCCTGCAGGGTGCGTTCGGTCAGACGCTGCAGGACCGCGCGGCGATCTTCGAGGGGGAGATCCCTCAGCGAGAAGTAGTGCGGCCCGAAGGCCTGGTCAACGGCGCGGACCACCTCGCTGACCACGTCCTTCCCGGACCGCTCCACCAGCCGGTCCCGCACCGCCCTGTAGCGCGCCTCGTCCCAGTCCGGCGCCACGGCGCAGTGCACCTCGTGGCTGCCGAAGTGGACCAGGGCGTAGACGGTCTCGCGGTCCTCCTCCACCTCCGCGGCGCGCACGCGGACACGGCCGACCAGGAGCCGGTGCGAGGCCGCCGAGACGTCGGCCCGGTCGAGTTCCGTCACCGTGGTGGTGCCGGCCAGGCGGACGGAGGGAGCGCCGACCAGCGCGGTCATCGCGAAGCAGGCCGTGGCCTCGCGGGGGCCCACGACGCGGGGCCGCACCAGCCGCTCGTAGACCGCAGCACCGTCGGGGAAGGCGGCCAGGTTTCCGGGGGCCCGGCGCAGGTGGTCGAGGAAGCCGTCCTCCAGTTCGAGGCCGAAGGCCCGGGCGATCTCCATCGCCCGGGCGGCGTGGGAGAGGATCTGCACCGTCTCGGGGCCGCTGATGTCGTCGAAGAACCAGCCGTCGCTGCTCTGCATGAGGGCTCCGTGGCGCTGCATCGCCAGCAGCCGCAACGCCCTCGCGCGCCGCCCGGGGGACGCGTCCCGGGCGTGCCGGGCCAGGAAGGCCTCCACCGCTCCCGGTCCGGCGTCGATCAGATCCACGGCTTCGTCCCGCGCCGCCCAGACGTCGCGGAAGATCTCTTCCCCGTGGCGCGCGTAGGCGGCCTCAAGCTGCTCCGTCAGCCAGGCGATGCCCTCCCGCAGGGGCCCGCGCCAGCGCTGGTGCCAGCCCCGCCCGGTATTGCAGCCGCAGTCCGACCGCCACCGCTCGACGCCGTGGGCGCAGCTCCAGGAGGTGTTCTCGACGATTTCGACGTCGCAGGCGGGCGGATGCGCGGCGAGAAACGCCGCGGCGTTCACGATGCGCATCGCCCCGGCCGTGGCGATCCGGTGGAGGGCGTAGGCCAGGGCCATGTCGCCGAACCGGTGGTGATGGCCGTAGGTTTCCCCGTCCGCGGCGGCGACGACCAGGCGGGCCTGCTGGTCGTCCGGGGCGGCCGCCACCAGCCGGTCGGCGAATGCCGCCCCGTCGTGGAGCAGTCCTTCGAAGGCGACGGCATGGGAGACGGGAGCGTGATAGAAGAAGATGGCCACCGACCGTCCGCTGGGCAGGCGGCAGCGATAGGGAACCGTGACGTCCAGCGTCTCTGCCGTCACCTCGGTCCAGGCCCCTTCCGCCCGACGGATGCGGCGGGCCTGGTGGGGAGCCAGGAAGGTGAAGGCCACGCCGTGCGCGGCCAGGATCTCCAGCGTCGCGATGTCCACCGCGGTCTCCGGCAGCCACATCCCTTCCGGGCGGCGCCGGAACCGCCGTTCGAAGTCGCGGATCCCCCAGCGCACCTGTGTCACGCGGTCGCGCCCGGTAGCCAGCGGCATGATCAGGTGCGTGTAGACCTGCGCGACCGCGTTCCCATGCCCGTACTGCTCCCGTCTGCTGATCCGATCCGCCTCCAGGATCTGCTCGTAAACGGCCGGGGCGTGGCGCGCCAGCCAGCGCAGCAACGTCGGGCCGACGTCGTAGCTGATCCCGGCGAAGTTGTTGACGATGCGGGTGATCCGGCCGGCGTCGTCCAGCAGACGCGACGCGGCGTTGCGCGCGTAGCACTCCGCGGTGATGCGTTCGTTCCAGTCGTGATAGGGGGCGGCGGCCTCCGCCAGCTCCACCGTGTCCGTCCAGGGGTTCTCGCGGCTCGGCTGGTAGAAGTGGCCGTGGACGCACAGATGGCGCATCCTACCTATCGGGTCTGCCCGCGCGGGAGGACGACGAGTCCTGACGGATCGACGTGGTAGCGTAGGCGGTCGGCCTCCCGGTCCTCGCCGATCCGGGTGCCCGGCGGCACGACGTTGAAGCGGTCGACGATGACCCGACGGAGCACGGCCTCCTCGCCCACCACGGTGCGGTCCATGACCACGGACTCCTCGACCACCGCGCCCCGCATCACCCGCACCCCGCGGCCGAGGATCGACCGGCGCACCACGCCCCCGGCGATCAGGCTGCCCTCGCCGATCAGGGCGTCCCGGGCCTCGCCCTCCAGGATCCGCGCCGAGGGCCCGGGGTAGGGGGCGGTGAGGATCGGCCAGCGCCCGTTGTCCAGGTTCAGGGCGGGGGTGGGGCCGAGCAGATCCATGTGCGCCTGCCAGTAGGCTTCCACCGTCCCCACATCCCGCCAGTACCCGCGCTCCTCGTAGGGCTGCACGCCCGGGACGATGTTCTCCAGGAAGTTGTAGGCGAAGACCCTGCGCTGCTGGGCCAGCTCGGGAATGATCGTCCGGCCGAAGTCGTGGTCGGTGCTGCGCCGCGCATCCTCCACCAGGGCCTCGACCAGGACATCGCGCTGGAAGAGGTAGTTTCCCATCGAGGCGTAGGCGCGCGTCGGATCGCCGGGCATGGGGGTCGGGGACGCCGGTTTCTCCTCGAAATGCGTGATCCGCCCATCCGCCTCCGCGGCGACGACGCCGAAGGCGCCGGCCTGGGCCAGGGGCACGGGGAGCGCGGCCACGGTGACATCGGCGCCGCGATCCCGGTGGAAGGCGATCATCTGCGCGATGTCCATCCGGTAGACGTGGTCCGCACCGAAGATGGCCACGATGTCGGGGGAGAAGTCCCGGATCAGGTTGAGGTTCTGGTACACCGCATCGGCCGTGCCCTGGTACCAGCTCTCGCCCCAGCGCATCTGGGGGGGGACGACGATGACGAAGTGGTCCGGCAGGCCGCCCAGCCGCCAGGCGTTGCGCAGGTGCTCGATCAGCGACTGGGCCTTGTACTGCACCAGGACGTACAGCGCGTAGATGCCCGAATTCACGAAGTTGGAGAGGACGAAGTCCACGATGCGGTACTTGCCGCCGAAGGGGACCGCCGGTTTGCCGCGCTCCCGGGTCAGGGGGTAGAGTCGCTCCCCCTTGCCGCCGGCGAGGATGATGGCCAGGACGCGCGGGCGGTCCACGGGACGGCTAGGCGGCGAGTCCGAGCGTCGCCTGCACATGCCGGACGACGTCGGGGAAGATGAAGTTCTGGATTTCCCGGGCCGCCAGGAACTCCTCGTCGCCCGCCTCCAGGGTGACCCCGGCCAGGGCCCGGCGCAGCGCCTGCAGCAGGCGGGTCACGTTGGCGTAATGTTCGGCGAAGCGCGCCTCGGCATAGTCCCGCGCGGCCCAGGTGGTGATCAGGAACTGCCAGTCGGAGGCCTGCAACAGGAGCAGCTCCCTGGCGGTCTGCGCCAGAACCCGGCGCACGGCCGGGCGCGGATCGTGCGCCGCCTCCCGCGCCGCCGTCCAGAAGTCGTCCTCCACCGCGTAGATGCGCTCCCAGGTCCACTCCGTGTCGCGATTGAGCCAGACCCGGTGGTCGCCGCCTTCCCCCCAGGAGCCTTCCTGGAGGGAGAGGGCTTCGGTCGGCGGATACCGTTCCAGGAAGGCGGCGCAGTCGACCGGTTCGATCCCGCCGGCCCCCAGGCGGGTGAAGACTTCTTCCAGCCAGCGCGGTCCTTCAAACCACCAGTGGCCGAACAGCTCGGTGTCGTAGGGGCTGCAGGCGATGCCCGGCGTGCCCAGTCGCAGGGACTCGCTGCGCAGCACGTGGCCGAGCAGCCCGACGAAGTGCTCGGCGTGGGCCCGCAGGCGTTCCCGGGCCCGCTCCGGCTCGTAGGGGAGTTTGCTGCCGAGATCGCTGCGCGGCGAGGTGACGCGCCAGTAGCGCAGCCCTCCCGGGAAATGCTTCTTGTGGAACTCCATGTACCACTCGTCGCCGGGATAGCCGGCGTCCCGACTCCACACCTGCATCGTGGACTCCGGATCGCGCACGAAGGCCACAGCCTCCCCCCGCCCGCCGCGCGAGGCCACGACGTACGGCCGGTAGGGGCTGCGCTCGCCCGCCACGCCCGGCGGGGGGATTTCCGACAGGGTCCGCAGCGCGGGGTAGTAGTCGCGATAGGCCGAGAGCGGGCTCCCGCCGCGCGCCAGGTGCACGTCGGTGATGAAGAAGGTCAGCCCCAGGTCGGCCAGGAACTCCTCGATCCCCTTCCGCCGGACCCGCATCCGGCCCCGCAGGGGACCGACCGGCGGCGTCCACTCGTACCGCGGCCGGTAGGCGCACTCGGGCAGCCAGACGCCGGTGGGCGCATGGCCGAAGTGGCGCAGGTGCGTGGCCCTGGCCAGGCGCAGCTGCAGATCGATGGACTCCTCCCGCAGCAGCAGCGGGAGGTAGCCGTGGGTGGCGGCGCAGGTGATGAGACGGATGTGGCCGGCGTCGTGCAGCGCGCGGAAGGCGCCGACCAGGTCTCCGTTCAGCCCGTCGAACTGCTCGAGCCGCCGCCGGTAGAACCGCTCCCAGTTGCGGGCGCCTCCCAGCAACTCCTGCCGTCCCTGGCGCTCGAACTCGGCGGCGTTCTCCCGGGCGGCGGCGATCCGGGTGCGCAGGAACTCCTCGATCTCCCGCTTGAAGGCCGGGGCGGCGAACTGCTCCGCCAGCACCGGCGTGATGTTGATCGTGGCGTGAGGGGGAATTCCCGCGGCGGCCAGCCGCCCGAAGACGCCGAGCAGGGGGAGGTAGCAGCCCACGGTGACCTCGCTGAGCCAGTCGCTGCCGTGCGGCCACCGGCCGTGCCCCAGGACGAAGGGCAGATGGGTGTGCAACACCAGCGCAAAGTAGCCGACCGGGGACTGGGCCATAGGAAATCCTCTACCTTCAAGCATACACGAGCCAGCCCGGGCGCGCCCGGCGGCTCCCTAGCGGCGGAACCACTCCACGGTGCGGCGCAGCCCCTCGGGAAGGGACACTTCCGGGCTCCAGCCCAACCACTCGTCGGCCTGGCGGATGTCGAGGGCGATGCGGTAGACGTCCCCCGTGCGGGGCGGCGCGTAGGCCGGCGGCTCGCGGAAGCCCGTCGCCTCGGCCAGCAGGCGGTAGACGTCGTTCACCGTGGTCTCGACGCCGGTGGCGATGTTCGCCAGCCCCGGCTCCTCCGAGGCCGTGGCCAGGAGGTTGGCCCGGGCCACGTCCTCGACGTAGACGAAGTCCCGCGTCTGTGTGCCGTCGCCGAAGATCGTGGGCTGGTTGCCCGCCAGCATCGCGTTCGCGAAGATGGCCACCACGCCGGCCTCGCCGTGCGGATCCTGGCGGGGGCCGTAGACATTCGAGTAGCGCAGGATGGCCCACGACAACCCCAGCCCCCCGAAGAAGCGCACATAGGCTTCGCCGGCCATCTTGCCGATTCCGTAGGGCGAGAGGGGCCGGGTCGGGTGGGACTCGTCGACCGGAATCCGTTCCGGCTCGCCGTAGATCGCCCCGCCCGTGGAGGCGAAGATGAGCCGGCGCGTCCCGTACTCCCGGGCCAGTTCGAGGAGGTTGAGGGTCCCCATGATGTTCACATCGGCGTCATGGCTGGGGTGGGCGACCGAGCCCGGCACCGACGCCTGGGCGGCGTGATGGTTGACCACCTCGGGACGCTCCCGGGCGAAGATCTCGCGCAGCGCCGGGTCGCGGATGTCCATCTCGTAGAAGCGGGCCCGCGGGTTGAGAAACTCGCGCCGGCCGGTGACCAGACTGTCGACGATCACCACGTCGTGGCCCTCGGCCACGTAGGCGTCGACGATGTGGGAGCCGATGAACCCGGCGCCGCCGGTGACCAGGATCTTCACTGCCGGATGCCTTCCGACCGGAGATAGGTGACCCGACGCGGGAAGGGGATCTCGAGGCCCTCGCGGTCGAAGGCTTCCTTGAGGCGCACGCGGAGCTCGCGTTCCGCCTCCCAGTGCGCCATGGGCCGGACCATGACCACCAGGCGGATCTCCACCTGGGACTCGCCGAACCGCATCACGCCCTGGACCTCGGGAGGCTCCAGCACGATCTCCTTCCGCTCCTCGGCCCAGCGCCGTCCCACCTCCTCCATCACGCCCATCGCCCGGCGCAGGTCGGCCTCGTAGGCCACCCCCACGGTGACGATGGCCCGGCTGAAATCGCGATTCAGATTCCCGAAGAGGGTCAGCTCCCCGTTGCGGATGCTCCACAGTTCGCCGTTGTACTTGCGCACCAGCGTGGTGCGGACGTTGATCTGCTCCACGACTCCGGTGTGCTCGCCGACGACAATGACGTCGCCGACCCGGATCAGCCCCTCGGCCAGGATGAAGAACCCCGAGATGAGATCCCGGATGAGCTGCTGGGCGCCGAAGCCCACGGCCAGGCCCACCACGCCCGCGCTGGCCAGGATGGCCGCGATGTCCACCCCCACCTCCCGCAGGACCATGACCAGGGCGATGAAGGCGACGACATAGCGGAGCAGCGACTCCACCAGGGGCCGCAGCGTGCGCGCCCGGGTCTCGTCGAGCAGACGGTCGCCCCGAGGCGCCAGGGCCCGGCGGGCGACGGAGGTGGCCAGGCGCATGACGACGGCGGCCCCGATCAGGATCAGGACGACAGACAGCAACGTCTCGCCCAGGGCCAGGAGCCCGGGGTGCTCGAGGAGGCGACCGGCGATCGGGTTCACGGCGCTCGGCGACTGCGGCGGGGCCGGTCCAGCAGTCGCAGGGCGGCCACCGCCGTGGGCAGCGAGATCGTCCCCAGGCGCCACCGGATGGCCCTGACCAGTTCGCCCCGGGACATCTCCGGCAGAGGAGGAGGAGGGCCGACCCAGGGCCGCGAGCGCTCCAGGAGGTCCAGCAGCTGTCGCTGCCGTCCGGCGGGCAGCCGGAAGGATTCGATTTTGATGCGCTCGCGGAGTTCGAGCAGCCGGCGGAGTTCACTTCCGCTCAGCGGTCTCGCCCGCGCCGGCCCCGTCTGCGGCATCAGGATGTCAACTTCGGCCCGCCCGCGGCTTCGGCCTGCCGGAACGCCGCGGCAGGGTGGCGGTGCCACCCGACGAAAGGAGTGATGAGATCCATGAACCTCGCCGACCCGCGGGAGCGTCGGGCCCGGGATCCCTCCGGGATGCTGGAGCTCATCCTCCGTCTCCCCGAGATGTGCGCCGAGGCGTGGGCGCTGCCGGTCCAGCCGTCCCCTCCGGCCCTGCGGCCGGCCCAGATCATCGCCCTCGGCATGGGCGGCTCGGGCATCGGGGGAGATCTGTTGCGTGCGGTCCTCCACGACGAAGCCTCGATGCCCGTGATGGCGATCAAAGAGTACCGTCCGCCGGCGTTTGTCGGTCCGGAGTGTCTGGTCTTCGCCTGCAGCTATTCGGGGAACACGGAGGAGACACTGGCCGCCTATGACGAGGCCTCGGCCCGGGGCGCGTCCTGCGTCGTCATCACCTCGGGGGGCGAGTTGCTGCGCCGGGCCGAGGCGCGACGGCATCCCGCCGTGGTCGTGCCACCCGGATTGCCGCCGCGCGCCGCGCTGCCCTACCTCTTCCTGCCGATGCTGGCGATCCTGAGCCGGGCCGGGATCGTGCGGTCCTTCGACGCGGAGGTCGGCGAGACCGTGGCGGGACTCCGGAGGATCCTGGGGCGCCTGGGGCCGGAGGGGGCCGATCCCGAAGCCCGCGCCCTGGCCGGGGCCCTGGTCGGTCGGATCCCCGTGGTCTACAGCTCCACCCCCTTCCTGGAGCCCGCGGCCCAGCGCTGGAAAGACCAGTTCAACGAGAACGCGAAGACCTTCGCCGTGTGGAACACCTTCCCCGAACTCAACCACAACGAAACGGTGGGCTGGGGGCTGGATCCCGCGCTGGCCCGGACCCTCTACGTCATCGTCCTCCGTGATCCCTCCGAGCCGGCGCGGCTGGCCCGGCGGGTGGAGATCACCAAGGATCTGGCCTTCCGGAAGGCCGCAGGGGTGGCCGAGGTGGCCGGCGAAGGCGAGGGCAAGCTGTGCCGGCTGATGTCGCCCATCGCCTACGGGGACCTGGTAAGCTGGTATTTGGCCCTGCAGCGCGGGGTCGACCCGACGCCGGTGGCGGTGATCGACGAGTTGAAGCAGCGGCTGGCGGCATCCGCCTCCGGGGGACCGCCGTAGGGTCTCCGCCCGATGCAGGCCGGGCGCAATTCTGGTAGGGAAGAGTCCGGGAGGGGACGGACGTGGCGAAAGTGCAGTTGGAGGGCGTGACCAAGAAATTCGGCGCGGTCACCGCGGTCAACAACGTCTCGCTGGAGATTCCCGACAAGCAGTTCACGGTGCTGGTCGGTCCTTCGGGGTGCGGCAAGACCACGGCGCTCCGGCTGATTGCCGGGCTGGAGGAGGCCACGGCCGGGGACATCTACATCGGCGACCGCCGGGTCAACGACGTGCCGCCCAAGGACCGCGACATCGCCATGGTCTTCCAGAACTACGCCCTTTACCCGCACATGTCGGTCTACGACAACATGGCCTTCGGGCTGCGCCTGCGCAAGTACCCGAAAGCCGAGATCGACCGGCGGGTGAAGGAAGCGGCGGAGATGCTGGGCATCGAGGGGCTGCTGGACCGCAAGCCCAAGCAGCTCAGCGGCGGCCAGCGCCAGCGGGTGGCCCTGGGGCGGGCCATCGTGCGCGAGCCGCAGGTGTTCCTGATGGACGAGCCCCTCAGCAACCTGGACGCCAAGCTGCGGGTGCAGACGCGCGCCGAGATCAAGAAGCTGCACGCCCGGCTGCAGACCACCACGGTCTACGTCACCCACGATCAGGTCGAGGCCATGACCATGGGCGACCGCATCGTGGTGATGAGGGACGGGATCGTCCAGCAGGTGGATACGCCGCTCAACCTCTACGAGAAGCCGGCCAACCTGTTCGTGGCCGGGTTCATCGGCAGTCCGGCGATGAACTTCGTGGAGGCGAAGATCGTGGAGGCCGACGGCGCCCTGCGGGTCCGCGCCGACGGCTTCCAGGTGGAGGTGCCCCGCGACCTGACCGGGGAGGTCCGGCCCTGGGTGGGCAAGCCGGTGATCTTCGGCATCCGGCCGGAAGACATCCAGGATCGGGCCCTGGCCGCCTCGCCCAACCCGGCCTGGACGATCCGGGCGACGGTGGACGTCCACGAACCGCTGGGCTCCGACGTCATCCTCTATCTGACGGCGGGAGCGCACTCCATCGTGGCCCGGGTGGACGCCCACACCCAGGCGAAGATGGGACAGGAGATCGAGGTGGTCCTCGACATGCGGAAGATGCACCTCTTCGATCCCCAGACCCAGCAGGCCATCCTCTAGGGCGCGCCGGCTACTTCTTCTCCCCCCGGTCCCCCAGCAGGCCCGTGAGGGGCTCCAGGAGTTTGGTGAACTCCAGGGGGAAGATGAACTTCGTGCTCTCGCCCTGCCCCAGCGCCTTCAGGGCCTCGAAGTACTGCAGGGTGAGCGTCTTGCTGTCGATGTTCCTGGCCACGGCGAAGATCTTGTCCAACGCCAGGGAGAAGCCCTCGGCGCGCAGGATCGCCGACTGACGGTCGCCCTCGGCCCGCAGGATGGCGGCCTGCTTCTCGCCCTCGGCCACCTTGATCGCCGCCTCCCGCTTGCCGTCGGCCTCGGTGACCACGGCGCGCCGGGTGCGCTCCGCGGACATCTGCCGGGTCATCGCCTCCTGCACCTCGCGCGGGGGCAGGATCTCCCGGATCTCCACGGTGGTCACCTTCACGCCCCAGCGCTCGGTGACCTCGTCCAGCTTGGCCCGCAGCACCTGGTTGATCTGCTCGCGCTTGGCCAGCACATCGTCCAGGCTGATGTCGCCCACCACGGCCCGCAAGGTGGTGGTGGCGATGCCCCGCGCCGCGCCGGCGAAGTCCGCCACCTGGATCACCGAGTACTCGGGGTTGAGGACCTTGAAGTAGATCAGGAAATCGATGTTGATGGGCGCGTTGTCCTTGGTGATACACGTCTGGGAGGGAATCTCCAGGAAGAACTCGCGCAGGTCCACCCAGACCGGACGGTCGACGATGGGGATCAGGAAGACCAGCCCCGGGCCCTTCTTCCCAATGGACTTGCCGAGGCGGAAGACCACCAGCCGCTGGTACTCGCGGACGATCTTGATCGCCGAGGTGAGGATGAAGAGCCCCACGATGATGACGGCGACCACCAACGTCAACAGCGTCACGAAGGACATGCCCCCCACCTCCGGTCGCGCCGGATTCAACTCTGTTGTCAATTCCTTTCGGGCCCGCCGTCGGGATTCCCCCAGGGAGGCCGCAGGGTCGGGCCCGGGGCCTCGGGCGGCTCGTGGCGGTCAGACGGTGGCCAGGTCGATGCGGCGCTGGACGAAGTTGGTGTAGACCTCGCCCCGGCGGAAGAAGGCGTTGTCCAGGACCTGGAGGTGGAAGGGGATCGTTGTGGGCACGCCGGCGATGACGCACTCGGTCAGGGCCCGGCGCATCCGGGCGATGGCTTCGGCCCGGGTCGGCGCCCAGGCGACGATCTTGGCGATCAGGGAGTCGTAGTAGGGCGGGATGGTGTAGCCGCTGTAGACGTGGGTGTCCACGCGGATCCCGGGTCCGCCGGGGGGAATGAACTCGGTGATCGTACCGGGGGCGGGCCGGAAGTCCAGCCGGGGGTCTTCGGCGTTGATCCGGCACTCCAGGGCGTGGCCGTGGAAGGCGATCTCCCCCTGGGAGAAGGGCAGCGGTTCTCCCGCGGCGATGAGGATCTGCTGCTTGACCAGATCGATCCCGGTGACCATTTCGGTCACCGGATGCTCGACCTGGATCCGCGTGTTCATCTCCATGAAGTAGAAGTGACCGTCCCGGTCCACCAGGAACTCGACGGTGCCCGCGCCGGTGTACTCGATGGCGTGGGCGGCCCGCACGGCCGCCTTGCCCAGGGCCCGCAGGAACCGCTCGCGCAGCCCCGGCGGCGGGGTTTCCTCCAGCAGCTTCTGGTGCCGGCGCTGGATGGAACAGTCCCGCGCGCCCAGGTGCACGACGTTCTTGTGGGTGTCGGCAAGGATCTGGACCTCGATGTGCCGCGGTTCTTCCACGTACTTCTCGATGTAGACCTCCCCGCTGCCGAAGGCCGCTTCGGCCTCCGCCTGGGCGGTCTGCAGGGCGCGGCGCAGGTCGTCGCGGGTGTGGACGACGCGCATTCCGCGGCCGCCCCCGCCGGCCGAGGCTTTGACAATCAGCGGGAAACCGATGCGTCTGGCCACCTCCAGGGCCTCGCCCTCGTTGCGCACCGGGCCGTCGCTGCCGGGGATGACGGGCACGCCGGCGGCGCGCATCCGCTGCCGGGCCTGGGATTTGTTCCCCATTGCCGCGATGGCCTGGGGCGAAGGGCCGACGAAGGCGATGTTGACGTCCTGGCAGATCTCGGAGAAGTGGGGGTTTTCGGCCAGGAAGCCGTAGCCGGGGTGGATGGCTTCCACGCCCAGCAGCTCGGCCGTGCTCATGATGTTGGGGATGTTCAGGTACGACTCGGCGGCCGGCGGCGGCCCGATGCAGAACGCCTCGTCGGCCAGCCTCACGTGCAGGGCGTGGCGGTCGGCTTCGGAGTACACCGCGACGGTGCGGATGCCCAGTTCCCGGCAGGCGCGGATGACGCGGACGGCGATCTCGCCCCGGTTGGCGATCAGGAGTTTGCGGAACATCCCCCGCCGGTCACGCGCCGCCGGGCGCCGGTTCGATCAGGAAGAGGGGTTGGCCGTACTCCACGGGGGCGCCGTTCTCCACCAGGACCTTGGCCACGCGCCCCTGGAGTTCGGACTTGATCTCGTTGAAGAGCTTCATGGCCTCGATGATGCACACCGTCTGGCCGGCGTCCACCATGTCCCCCTCGTCCACATAGGGCGGGGCGTCGGGGCTGGGCGCGCGGTAGAAGGTGCCGACCATCGGGGCGGTAATCGGCTGCAGATGGTTGGCCGCGGCGATCGCGGATTCGGGAGGGGCCGCTTCGGCGGGCGGAGTGTCCCGTCCCGTCCCGGAGCCGGCGGCGGGCGCGGTGCCGGGCGCGGCACCGGGGGCGGCGCTCCGCAGAGCCTTCCTGACCAGCACCCGCAGGGTGGGGGACTCCACCTCCAGTTCGGCGATGTCCGCCTCGGCCGCCAGGCGGATCACAGCGCGGATCTGCTCGACGTCGAACGCCTCGTTGTCGCTCATGGACGCGGTCCGGCCGGCGCGCTCTCCTCCAGGACGCCGAGCCGGCGGAACTTCGCATACCTCCGATTCACCAGCTCCTGGGCCGGCACCTGTCGCAGCGCCTGCAGCTGCCGGCGCAGGGCCTCGCGGACCTCGGCGAACACCGCCTCCGGATCGCGCTGGGCCCCGGCGAAGGGTTCCGGGAGGACCTCGTCCACCACGCCGAGATCCCGCAGGTCGGCGGCGGTGAGGCGGAGCGCCGCGGCCGCCTCGGGGGCCCGGCTGGCGTCGTGCCACAGGATCGCCGCGCACCCTTCCGGGGAGATGACGGTGTACACGGCATACTGCAGCATGAGGACCACGTCTCCGACGGCGATGGCCAGGGCCCCGCCGCTGCCCCCTTCGCCCGTGATCACCACGATCACCGGCGTCTGCAGGCGGCTCATCTCCTCGATGTTGCGGGCGATGGCCTCGGCCTGGCCCCGTTCTTCGGCCGCGTCCCCGGGAAAGGCGCCGGGCGTATCGACGAAGGCGATGACCGGCGCATGGAACTTCTCGGCCAGCTTCATGGCCCGCAGCGCCTTGCGGTAGCCCTCCGGATAGGGCATGCCGAAGTTCCGGGCGATATTCTCCTTCGTGTCCTTTCCTTTATGATGACCGACCACAACCACCGGCTGGCCTTCGAACCTGGCCAGGGCGGCAAACATCGCCGGGTCGTCGCGGAACAGGCGGTCGCCGTGCACCTCCAGGACATCGGTGAACAGGGCGGAGACGTAGTCCATCAGGCGGGGGCGCTGGGGGTGCCGGGCCAGTTGCACGATGTGCCAGGGGCTGGGATGGGTGTAGATGTCGCGGCGCAGCGCCTCCGCCCGTTCCTCCAGGACGGCAATCTCGCCGTTCAAGGGGAGGTTCTGTTCGCGGGCCAGACGCCGCAGACGCTCGATCTCCGCCTCCACTTCCCGCAGCTGGCGGTCCAGGTCGGCAGGGGCAGGGTCGGTCATGGCGGTGACGCTCCCTCGGTCGCGGCGGCCGGCTGCGGGAGCTCGCGGCGCGGCCCGCCGAAAAAGGCCAGCAGGGAGGCCAGGGTCCGCCGCATCTCCGCCCGCGGCACCACCATGTCGATCAGGCCTTTCTGCAGACAGAACTCCGCGGTCTGGAAGTCGTCCGGGAGTTTGCGCCGGATCGTCTGCTCGATGACCCGCCGGCCGGCGAACCCGATCATGGCGCCCGGTTCGGCGATGATGATGTCGCCCAGGAAGGCGAAACTGGCCGTCACGCCTCCCGTGGTCGGGTCGCACATCACCGAGACGTAGGGCACGCCGCTGTCGTGGAGGCGGCCCACCGCCGCGGAGGTCTTGGCCAGCTGCATCAGGGACAGGGCGCCCTCCTGCATGCGCGCGCCGCCCGAGGCGGAGAAGATGATGAGGGGCAGCCGGGTCTCCCGGGCATACTCCGCCGCCCGGGCGATCTTTTCGCCGACCGCCGAGCCCATCGAGCCGCCCATGAAATAGAAGTCCAGGGCGGCCACCACGGCGCGCCACCGATCGATCGTCCCCTCCCCCCAGATCACCGCCTCCGGCCGTCCGGTGCGCCGCCGGGCCTCCTCGAGCTTCTCGGCGTAGCCGGCGAACCGGAGCGGGTCGCCGGATCCGAGCCGGGCGTCGAACTCCGTGAAACCGCCCTCGTCCAGCGTGATGGCCAGGCGCTCCTCCGCAGAGAGGCGGTGGTGGTAGCCGCACCTGGGGCACACCCGCAGGTTGCGCTCCAGCTCCTTGCGGTAGATGAGGTTGGCGCACCGCGGGCACTTCGCCCAGATGCCGGCCGGCATCTCGCGGCGCTGCAGGGATCCGTATTTGGGACGCCGGAGCCAGTTGAGCACAGACCGCCTCGCTCGATGCTCCCGTGAAGTCTCTCGATTATAGCGTACCGGCCGCCCGGAGAAACACCTTCACCGACGACGACCGCGTACCTTTCTCCTCCTTCCCGCCATCTGGTATCGTTATTCCGAAGGAGGCGCAGCATGAGGAGTCGCACAACGCCCGGCGCGTTGCTTACCCTGCTGATCATCACCATCGCCGGCTCCATTGTTCTCGGGAACACCGTGGTCCCGCGGTATCTGCCCGGTCTCGCCGACCGCGTGGCCGGCTCGCCGCCGACGGTTCCGGCGCCCCCGGCGGCCCCGCCCGTCACGGCGCAGCCCGCCCCGGCGCAGCCGGCCCCGGCGCAGCCCGCCCCGCCCGCATCTGCGCCCGGCGGCCCGTCCCCGCTGATCGGGGAAGAGGCGGCGATCATCCGGGTCGTGGAACGGGTCCGCCCCGCGGTGGTGAACATCGACACCGTGGCGCAGGTGCAGACCTTCTTCGGTGTCTTCCCGCAGCAGGGGGCCGGTTCAGGGGTGATCGTCAGCCCGAACGGCTACATCCTGACGAACAACCACGTCGTGGAAGGCGCGCAGCAGATCAAGGTGACGCTGCTGTCCGGCCGGACCCTGCAGGGAACGGTCGTCGGCACCGACCGGTTTTCCGACCTGGCCGTGATCAAAGTGGACAGCCCGGAGCCGCTGCCTGCGGCGCAGCTCGGCCGCAGCGGGGGGCTGCGGGTCGGGCAGATGGCCGTCGCCATCGGCAACCCCTTCGGACTCGGCCACACCGTGACCGTGGGCGTGATCAGCGCCTTGAACCGCAGCATTCAAGTCCCCGGACTCCTCGTGGAGAACCTGATTCAGACCGACGCGGCGATCAACCCGGGCAACAGCGGGGGGGCCCTGGCCAACAGCGCCGGCGAGGTGATCGGGATCAACACGGCCATCGTGCAGCAGGCGCAGGGGATCGGCTTCGCCATCCCCATCGATGCGGCCCGGGCGATCATGGACCAGCTGATCAGCCGGGGACGGGTGGTGCGGCCCTTTGTGGGGATCGCCTGGGGAGGCGACGTCGACGCCAGCATCGCCCGACAGTACCGGCTGCCCGTGGATCACGGCATCATCGTCCGCGAGGTGGAACCGGGCAGTCCCGCCGCCCGGGCGGGGATCCGGCCGGGAGACATCATTGTCGCGGTCGGCGGCCGGTCCATCAACAACTGGAACGATTTCATCCGCGAGTTGTTCACAAAGCGACCGGGCGACCGCGTCCGGATCGAGCTGGTGCGCGACGGCCGTCGGCTGACGGTGGACGTGACGCTGGCCGAGCGCACGCAGTAGGATGCCCGCCTACGCTTTCGACGAGGCCGCGGCGCAGGTGACATCGGGCGTCCGCGAGGCGCTGGGCGAGTCCGTGGACGTCCCCGTGGTTCTACCGCCGGCCGGGGTAGAGGCGGACCTGGCCGTGCCCTGTTTCAGCCTGGCCTCGACGCTCCGGCGGTCGCCCGAGGAGATCGCCCGACACCTGGCCGAGCGCATCCCCCCCGGGGGCCTGCTGGAGTCTCTGCAGGGGGAACGCGGCTATCTGAACGTCCGGCTGAAGCGCACCGCCTTCGGCCGGAGGGTCCTGGAGGAGATCGCCCGTCTGGGGGAGCGCTACGGCAGCGGGACGGAAGGCGAAGGCCAGACCGTCGTCCTGGACATCTCCTCGCCGAACGTGGCCCGTCCGATGTCGGTGGGCCATCTCCGCTCCACGATCATCGGCGACGCGCTGCGCCGCCTCTACGCCTTCAGCGGGTATCGGGCCATCGGCGTGAATCACTACGCCGACTGGGGGACGCAGTTCGGCACGCTGCTCTATGGGATGACGCAGTGGCTGGACGGGGAGGCGTACCGCAGCGCCCCGATCCGGGAGCTGCTGCGGCTCTACGTGAAATTCGACGACGAGGCCCGCCGCGAGCCGGGATTGCGCGAGGAGGCGCGCCGGTGGGCGCTGCGCCTGGAGCAGGGCGATCCCGAAGCCCGCCGGATGTGGGAGGAGATCGTCTCGGTCAGCCTGGCCGAGTTCGGCAAGATCTACGACCTGCTGGGGGTGACCTTTGACTCCTGGCGGGGCGAGAGCGCCTACCTGGAACTGGCCCAGGAGGTGGTCGAAGAGGCGCAGCGCAAGGGCGTGGCCGTGGAAGACCAGGGGGCTCTGATCGTCCCCCTCCAGGACGTCGGCATCGAGACGCCCCTCATCCTGCGCAGCCGCGACGGCCGCACCCTGTACCCGACGCGGGACGTCGCCGCGGCCGTCTACCGCATCAGGACCTACCGGCCCAGCCGGCTAATCTACGTCGTCGGGGCGGACCAGCGCCTGCACTTCCGCCAGTTGTTCGCCACGCTGCGGAAGCTCGGGTACACGGGCGTGGACTTCGTCCACGTCGACTTCGGGCTGATCACCCTGCCCGAGGGGCGCATGAGTACGCGTCGCGGGCGCGTGGTCTTCCTGGAAGATGTCCTCCAGGAAGCCATCGCCCGCGCCCGCGCGCTGGTCGAGAAGAACCCGGAGCTCTCCGATGCGGAAAAGGACGAAGTGGCCCGCATCGTCGGCGTGGGGGCCATCAAGTACGCCGACCTCTCCCAGAACCGGGTGAAGAACATCGTCTTCCAGTGGGAGCGGATGCTGTCGCTGGAGGGCGACAGCGCCCCCTATCTGCAGTACACCTATGTGCGCGCCCAGGGGATCAGGCGCCGCGGCGAGGCTCCGCCCCCGCCCGGCGGGATCGACGGCCGGGCCCTGGAGACGGCCGAAGAGTGGACGCTGGTCAAGCAGCTGAGCCGGTTCCCCGTCGCCGTGCGCGAGGCGACCCACAGCCACGCCCCGCACCTGCTGGCGAACTGCCTCTTCGCCCTGGCCCAGGTGTTCCACGCCTTCTACCACCAGGTGCCGGTGCAGCAGGCCGGAGACGAGAGCCTGCGGGCCAGCCGGATGGCCATGGTCGAGGCCACGGCCCAGGTCATGCGGACCGGGCTCGGGCTGCTCGGGATTCGCGTGCCGGAGCGGATGTAGGGTATAATACATCAAGCAGGGATTCCCCCGGGAGGAAGCGAAGCGACCTCCGAATTTGGCCGCACGACCGGACTGTCCAGTGGCCTGAACGTGACGGCACCCCGACTCTCTCCCGGGGTGTTCACCATCGGTACTCGGCGCTCCCAACTGCGAGGCGGGACAAAGGAGACGGCATGAGGAATCCCAAGGGGTTACGATGGATGGCGCGCGCGGTGTTGCTCCTGACCGGGGTGCTGGTCGCGGCGGCGCCGGGGTGGGGGGCCATCTTCACGGACATCCAGGGGCTGCCCATGCAGCGCGCCATCGAGCGGCTGGCGGCCAAGGGGATCTTCCGCGGGACGTCGGGGACGACGTTCAACCCGGGCGGCAGCGTCACCCGGGGGGAGTTCGCCGTGTTGATGGTGCGGGCCCTCGGGCTCGAGACCGGCGCGGCCGTCCTGCCCGCCTTCCGGGACAGCGCGGAGATCCCGCGGGATCAGCAGCCGGCGGTGGCGGCCATGGTCAACCTCGGCAGCATCTCCCCCACCGCGGAGGCCCGGGGGAAGGTCGAGCTGAAGAAGGGGGCCCTGGTCTACACCCTGAGCACCGACAAGGCGGTGTACCAGCCGGGAGATCTCATCGAGATCACCTTCACCGTGCGCAACACGGGACCCGCCGATGTGCAGTTCGAGCACGTGAACTCCCAGCTGTACGACTTCATCATTCGGGCCGCGGACGGCACCGAGGTGGCCAAGTGGTCGCTGGGCCGGCCGTTCCTGCCCATGGACCAGCCCGTGGTCCTGGTCGCCGGCCGGCAGTTCGAGTGGAAGACGCGCTGGAAGCAGCTGGATCAGAGCGACGACCCGGTGGGGCCGGGGCGCTACGAGATCATTGCCGTGCACACGACGAAGTCCGCCCCCACCCAGCTCTCGTTGTTCTTTAACAAAGGGGTCATGGCGCCGTACCCGGACAACACCTTCCGGCCGAAGGAAGAGGTCTCCCGGCTCGAACTGGCCACGGTCGGCGCCCGGGCCGTCGGTCTCGGCGACGCCCCGGCGGAGGCTCTGGCCGCCACGGACGCGGGGACCATTCCGGCCGCCGCCCGCGGGTCGGTGGCGGCGGCCCTGGACCGGCGCCTGGTGAGCCTGGTGGGCAACCGGGAGTTCCGGCCGGCGCAGCGGGCCACCCGGGCCGAGGTGGCGCAGGCGCTGGACGTGGTGATGACGATGCTCAACCGGTACCGATTCAGCAAGGGTATCCTGAAAGACCCGGTCTCCGGCTCCCCGGCGCAACTCACCATCGAGGACGACCGCAAGGCCCTGCGCACCTACCGCGTGGCGCGCCACCACGCCGTCTACCGCAACGACCGGCCGGCGGAGCTGCGCGACCTGCGGCCGGGTGACACCGTGCTGTTCCTGAACATCGGCGACGTGGGCGACGTCGCCTACATCGAAGCGACGGGGCGATGACGATGCAGTTCTTCCTGGACACCGGAAACCTGGACGAGATCCGCACGGCCCAGCGCTGGGGGTTGCTGGACGGCGTGACCACCAATCCCACCCTGGTGAGCAAAGAGGGGATGGATCACCGGACGCTGATCCGGGAGATCGCCGCCATCACCCCGGGCCCCATCTCCGTGGAGACCACTGCGGAGGAGGCGGAGGAGATGGTCGCCCAGGGGCGTGAGTATGCGTCCTGGGCGCCCAACGTCTACGTCAAGGTCCCCTGCACGGCGGAGGGGATCCGGGCGGCCTCGCTCCTGCGTCTCGAGGGTATCAGAGTCAATGTCACCCTGGTGTTCTCCGTGAACCAGGCGTTGCTCGCGGCCAAAGTCGGCGCGGCGTTCGTCAGCCCCTTCGTGGGACGGATGGACGATGTCGGTCAGGACGGGATGGCCGTGGTGCGGGAGATCGTCCAGGTCTATCGCACCCAACGCTTCGCGACGAAGGTGCTGGCGGCCAGCCTCCGTCACCCCCTGCACGTCACCGGGGCGGCGCTGGCCGGAGCGGACATCGCCACGATGCCGTTCCGGGTTATGGAGCAGCTGTTCAGGCACCCGCTGACGGAGATCGGCCAGGAGCGTTTCCTGGCCGACTGGCGCAAGCTCCAGGCCGACCTGGAGCGCAAGAAGACCAAAGTCTAGGAAGGGATCGGTACGCATGGCGGCACTGGCAGAACTCGAAGCCAAAACGATGGATGAGCTCCAGGACATGGCCCGGGAGCTCAACGTCGCCAACTACCGGCGGTTCCGCAAGCAGGAGTTGATCATGCGCATCCTGCAGGCCCAGACCGAACAGTCGGGCCTCATGTTCCGCGCCGGCATCCTGGAGATCATGGCCGAGGGCTACGGCTTCCTGCGCCACGACGGCTATCTCCCGGGCCCGGAGGACATCTACGTCTCCCCCTCGCAGATCAAGCGCTTCGGCCTGCGCGTCGGCGACGAAGTCCTGGGCCAGGTGCGCCCGCCGAAGGACAATGAGAAGTACTACGCGCTGCTGCGCGTGGAGGCGGTGAACGGGCTGGATCCCGAGCAGGCCCGCAACCGGCCCGACTTCGAGCGGCTCACCCCGGTCTTCCCCTACGAGCGGATCAAGCTGGAGTCCAACGGGGATCTCACCGTCCGCATCGTGGACCTGTTCGCGCCCATCGGCAAGGGGCAGCGGGCGATGATCGTCTCGCCGCCGAAGGCGGGCAAGACGACGCTGCTCAAGAAGATCGGTCAGGCCATCGTCAACAACTACCCGGAGATCTACCTCATGGTGCTGCTGCTCGACGAGCGGCCCGAAGAGGTCACCGATATGCGCCGCTCCGTGGAGGCCGAGGTGGTGGCCTCGACCTTCGACCGTCCCCCGGAGGAGCACATCCAGGTCGCCGACCTGGTGCTGGAGCGGGCCAAGCGCCTGGTGGAGGGCGGCCGGGATGTGGTGGTCCTGCTGGACAGCCTGACCCGCTTCTCCCGGGCCAACAACCTGGTCATCCCGCCCTCGGGGCGCACCCTCACCGGCGGGCTGGATCCGGCCTCGCTGCACCGGCCCAAGCGCTTCTTCGGCGCGGCACGGAAGATCGAGGAGGGGGGCAGCCTGACCATCGTCGCCACGGCCCTGATCGACACCGGCAGCCGCATGGACGACGTGATTTACGAGGAGTTCAAGGGCACCGGCAACATGGAGCTGCACCTCAACCGCAAGCTCCAGGAGCGCCGGACCTTCCCGGCCATCGACATCAAGATGAGCGGTACCCGCAGAGAAGAGCTCCTGCTGACCGAGGAGGAGCTGCGCAAGGTCTGGGTCCTCCGCAAGAGCCTGGAGCAGCTGGACACGGTGGCGATGACCGAGCTGATCCTGGACCGCCTGCGCAAGACGCCGAACAATCAGGCGTTCCTCCGCTCGATCGTGAAGAGCTCCGAAGAAGACCTTCAGTAGGGGAACACCGCGCAAAGGTCCGAAGGCACGCGCGACGACGCGCGCGGGCGCGTCCGGAAACTCGAACAGACCTTCGCTGTCTAGGAGTTCCCTCCGGCGGGCAGGACTCCCGTACAGCGAGCCCGAAGTCCAGGCGGGGGATCGCATCCATGCAGCGGCGATTCTCCCCGCGGAGGGCCGGTACTCGGGGGTGCTCCCGGTTCGCTCCGCGCGGGCTGTCCCTTCGGGCAACTTACTCGACCAGGTGGGCGGATGCAGGCAGGCGCGGCGGGCCGCTATGCGTGTGCGTTCCTCACCCTTTGTGTGCTTCTGCTTCAGCCGACCTACCCGGTGCCTTCCGGCGCGGCCTCCGGGCCCGAACCGTTCCTGGATCAGGCCCGCGCTGAGGCGCGCCTGACGCGCCTGTTGGCTCCCGTCCAGCAATTGCCGGTCACCATTTCGGTTTCTTCGATCCTCCCCACCAGTCCGCCCGTCTCCGTCACCCCCGCCCCTGAGGGCGGGCCCGAGCAGCAGGTCACCGTCACCGTGCGGGAGGGCCAGTCGTTGTGGTCCCTGGCCGAAACCTACGGGACCTCCGTCGAGGCGATCATGGAGGCCAACGGGCTGGAGGGAACGCTGCTCCGGACGGGCCAGCGCCTGGTCATTCCGACGGGCGGAACTCTGGTGACCGCTGAGCCGGTGAAGAAGGTCCCGGCACGGAAGACCTCCGCCGCCCTCCGGCCGGGCACCCGCATCGTCACGATCCGGCTGTACCAGGGACAAACCCTCTGGGATGTGGCCCGGGCCTACGGCACCACGGTGGAGGAGATCGCCGATCTCAACGGGCTGGACAGCCCCGATCGGGTACAGGCCGGGCAGCAGCTGCGGATTCCCGCGCGCGGCATGGTCTCCACGCCGCCGCGCCGTACCGCGCAGGCCCTGGCGGAGTCGGCCGCCTCGGTGGCTTCCTCCGCCGTGGCCCTGGCCCAGGGGTTCGTCTGGCCGGCCCGGGGACGGCTGACCTCCCGCTTCGGGTGGCGGCGCTGGCGTCACCACGACGGCATCGACATCGCCGCCCCCTACGGCGCTCCCGTGACCGCGGCGCGCGACGGGATCGTCATCTACGCCGGCTGGTACCACGCCTACGGCAAGGCGGTGATCCTGGACCACGGCTCCGGGCTGCAGACGCTGTACGGCCACACCTCCGCGCTGCTGGTGCGCACCGGGCAGCGCGTGGAGAAGGGGCAGCTGATCGCCCGCGTCGGCTCCACCGGCCGCTCCACCGGCCCGCATCTGCACTTCGAGGTGCGGATCAACGGCCGACCGGTGAACCCCATCAAGTACCTCTGAAGGAAAGGGCGGGCGCCTGCTCAGGGTCGGTTCCGCATCAACGCCGGGGCGGCGGCGCTTTTCTTTGCCGGGGTGCCGTGCTATAATCGCCCGGACCTCTCCCGAGGTGAGCAGGCGATGAAAAAGGGCATTCATCCGGCCTACTACCAGACGACGGTGACCTGCGCGTGCGGGAACACCTTCGTCACCGGTTCGACCAAGCAGAGCATCCGCGTGGAAATCTGCTCCCGGTGCCATCCTTTCTACACCGGGCAGCGCAAGTTCATCGACGCCGAAGGCCGCGTGCAGAAGTTCGCCAGGAAGTACGGGTTAAAGGTTTCCTGACGGTCCGGTGACGTGGGACGCGCAAGGTGGGGGCGGATCGGCCGTCCCCTCTTGTGTTTCAGTGTGCTGCTCATCGTCGGTGCGGCGCCGGTTCCCGCCGCCGCGGCCGAGCCCGTCCCGGGCTGGCGCCTCCACGCCACGGAGCACTTCCTCATCTATGTCGTGGAGGGGACGGCGGGCGCCGTCCACGTGGAGCGGGTCGCGGCGGTGCTGGAGCGCATCTACGGCGACGCCATCGCGCCGCTGCGTCTCCCCCCGGTGCGTCTGGTCTACCCCCTCTATCCGACCGCCGAGCGCTTCCGCTCCGACTGGTGGTATTTCGCCTCTTCGGGAGACGGGGAGACGGTCCACGCCTGGGGGACGGTGTACGCGGGCGACGACCGGGCGCTGACGCCCTACACCATCACCCGGGTCCTGATCGCCGACCGCTTCCCGAGGGCGATCCCGCTGCTGCGCTGGGGGTTGGGCGACGCCCTCGCCGATCGGGTCAGCGGTGTAAATGCCCACAGGCACCTGGCGGCGGTCCGGGCGGCCGGCCTGGCCGTGCCCCGCCTGCAGGAGCTTCTGGCGCCCGCCGACTTCGGCGACCGGCTCCCCGCCAGTTATCCCGCCGCGGTGTCCTTCGTGGCCTACCTGCTGGAGCGCTATGGGCCGGCACGGACCGCGGCGTTCGTCGACCGCGTCGCCTACCGCTACTTCGACTTTCCCGAGTTGTTTGCCCGGCACTTCGGCGAGCCATTGAGCGAGGTGGAGCGGGCCTGGGAGGCGAAGGTGACCGGGGCCGCCCCCCTCCGCCCGATCGAGGGATCCGACTATGTGGCCGCGGCAAGGTTCGTCTACCGGATCCTGCTCGCCGCCAGTCCGGCGCGGCGCATGCTTCTCTCCGAGGGACCGGTTGTGGTGGCGGCGGCGCTGGCCGCCGCCGAGCCGCTGCGCCGCCTCGACCTGGAGGTGGTCCGGGACCATATGGAGACCGCGCGCCGCGCCACCGACCAGGCCCAGCGTGAGGCCCGGCAGACCGAGTGGGGGCTACGGGGGGGCGTCATCGTGCTGGTGCTGACGCCGATCCTCATCGCCGTCGGCTGGCTGGTGTGGCCGGCGATTCGAGGACGGCTGGCCTCCCGGGGGTGAGGGCCGTGGATGAACGGCGGGGCCGGATCGAGGTCATCTGCGGCAGCATGTTCAGCGGGAAGAGCGAAGAGTTGATCCGCCGGGTTCGTCGGGCGATGATCGCCCGCCAGCGGGTGCAGGTCTACAAGCCCGCCCTCGACGACCGCTACGGCCGGCGGCAGGTGGCCTCGCACGACGGCGCCCGGGTGGAGGCGGTGGCGGTGGCCGACAGCACGGAGATCCTGGCGCACCTCGAGCCGGATGTCACCGTGGTGGCGATCGACGAGGCGCAGTTCCTGGACCGGGGGATCGTCGACGTGACGCAGGAGCTCGCCGACCGCGGGATCCGCGTCATCGTCGCCGGGCTGGACCTCGACTTCCGCGGCGAACCCTTCGGGGCGATGCCGGAGCTGTTGGCCCGAGCCGAGCAGGTGGACAAGCTGCAGGCGATCTGCATGGTCTGCGGGGCGCCGGCCAGCCGCACCCAGCGGCTGGTCGACGGCCGGCCGGCGCAGTATACGGATCCCGTCATCCTCATCGGCGCCCAGGAGTCCTACGAGGCCCGCTGCCGCGAGCATCACCTCGTGCCGGGAAGGCCGGAGCCGGAGGGGAGGTCCGCGGAGCCCGGCCGCCGGGCGCGGTAGGCGGCCATGGCGGAGTCCGCGATCCTCATCGGCGGACAGGCCGTCATCGAGGGGGTGATGATGCGCTCCCCGCGGTGGACCTCCACCGCCGTGCGGTTGCCTCACGGGGAGATCACGGCGTTCACCGAACCGGTGCACTCGCTCCTGCTGCGCCACCGGGTCCTCCGGGCCCCGGTGCTCCGCGGCGTGATCGTCCTCTACGAGGCGCTGCGGCTGGGGGTTCGGGCGCTGTTCTGGTCGGCCAACGCCGCCCTGGGCACCGAAGAGGCGATGACCCCGCGGCAGGCCCTGCTGGCCATCGTCACGGGGTTGGGCCTGGCGATCGGTCTGTTCTTCCTCCTGCCGGCGGCGATCGGCCGCGCCCTGGATCCTTACCTGGGCAGCGTCTACACCCTGAACCTCGCCGAGGGCGCCGTCCGCGTCGCCGTGCTCGTCACCTACATCGCCGCGATCGGCCGGCTGCCCGACATCCGCCGTATCTTTGCCTACCACGGCGCCGAGCACAAGGCGGTGAACGCCTATGAGGCCGGCGCGGCCCTGGACGTCGCCTCCGTCCGCGCCTGCAGCCGGTTCCACCCCCGTTGCGGAACGAGTTTTCTGCTCATCGTCATGATCGTGGCCGTGATCGTCTTTTCCTTCCTGGGCCGGCCCCCGCTGCTGCTGCGCCTCCTGAGCCGCGTCGCCTTCATCCCGCTCGTGGCCGGCGTGAGTTACGAGATCATCCGTGCCGGCGCGCGCTCCCGCTGGGTCCGGCCGCTCGTGCTGCCGGGCCTCTGGCTGCAGCGGCTGACGACGCGCGAGCCGGACGACGACGAAATCGAGGTGGCCGTCCGCGCCCTGCGCGAAGTCGTTGACCGGGAACAGGCGACGCGGGCCGCCCCGCCCGTGCTTTGAGCCTTCTATAATAGGACTGCGATGGGACTCGATCATGCCGTGATGCTGGAGCGGCTGGAGGCGATGGCGGCGCGCCACGACGAACTGCTGCGCGCCCTGGCCGACCCGTCCCTGCTGGCCGACCCCGAGCGCTATCAGCGGGTGGCCCGGGAACAGGCCCAGCTCGCCCCGACGGTATCGACCTACCGGGAGTACCTGCGCCTGGTCCGGGAGATGGAGGACGCCGCGGTCCTGGCCCGGGACGAGGCGGATCCCGAGCTGCGGGAAATGGCCCGGGCGGAGGCGGCGCGGCTGCGGGAGGCGAGTGAGGCGCTGGCCCTGCGGCTGCGCGAGGCCTTGACTCCCAAGGACCCCCTGGCCGATCGGAACATCATCGTGGAGATCCGGGCGGGGGCGGGGGGCGAGGAGGCGGCGCTCTTTGCCGGCGACCTGTACCGGATGTATGCGCGCTTCGCCGAACGCAACGGATGGAAGGTGGAGGTGCTGCAGAGCAGTCCTTCCGAGCTCGGCGGGTTCAAGGAGATCGTCTTCAGCATCCAGGGCCGGGGGGCGTACCGCCGCCTGAAGTACGAGAGCGGCGTGCACCGCGTGCAGCGGGTGCCGGCCACGGAGGCCTCCGGGCGGATCCACACCTCCACGGCCACCGTCGCCGTGCTCCCCGAGGCCGAGGAGGTCGAGGTGCAGATCCGGCCCGACGAGCTGGAGATGGAGACCTACCGGGCCGGGGGAGCCGGCGGCCAGAACGTGAACAAGGTGGAAACGGCGGTGCGGATCAGGCACCTGCCCACGGGGCTCGTCGTGGCCTGTCAGGATGAGCGGTCCCAGCATCAGAACCGCGAGAAGGCGATGCGCATCCTGCGCGCGAAGCTGCTGGAAGCCGAGGTGGAGCGCCGGCAGGCGGAGATCGCCCGGCAGCGCCGGGAGCAGGTCGGCGGCGGCGAGCGCAGCGAGAAGATCCGGACCTACAACTTTCCCCAGGACCGGGTCACCGATCACCGCATCGGCCTGACCGTCCACGACCTGCGGGGGGTGCTGGACGGCCGGCTCGAGGAGCTGACCGATGCCCTGGCCGCCGCCGACCTGCGGGCGCTGACCTCGGCCGCGCCCGGTTGACCGCAGCGGTGACGATCAGAGAGGCCTTCCTGTACGGCCGGAGGCATCTGGAGGGCCTGGGCGCGGCGGAACCGGCGCTGGAGGCCGAGGTGCTGCTGCGCTTCCTCCTGGGCTGGGACCGCGCAGGACTGTACGCCCGCTGGGACGAGCCCGTGCCCGAGGAGGTGTTCGCCCGTTACGGCGCGTTGCTCCGGGAGCGGGCGCGGCACCGGCCCCTGCACTACATCGTGGGCGAGCGGGAGTTCATGGGCCTGCGCTTCGCCGTCGATGAGCGCGTCCTGATCCCCCGGCCGGAGACCGAAGTCCTGGTGGAGTACGTGGCGCAGTGGGTGCGCGAACAGCACGCGGCCAGTGTGGCCGACATCGGCACCGGCAGCGGCGCCATCGCCATCAGTCTGGCGCACCTGGTGCCGGAGATCCTCGTCTTTGCCACCGATATCTCGCCCGAGGCGCTGGCGGTCGCGCGCGCCAACGCAGAGCGGCACGGCGTCGCCCCGCGCGTCCACTTCCGCGCAGGCGATCTCTTCCAGGCGCTGCCGGCTCTATGGCGCGGGCGGCTCGATGTCGTGGTCAGCAACCCGCCCTACGTCCCGCAGGACCAGGCCTTTCTCCTCGCCCCGGAGATCCGTGAGTTCGAGCCTCGTCAGGCGATCTTCGTGCCGGGGGACGGGAGCCTGCTGCATCGGCGACTGATCGCCGATGCCGCGACATGGCTGCGGCCGGGCGGCCTGCTGGCGATGGAGGTCGGAGCCGGCCAGGCCGACGCCGTCGCTGGCGCGATTGAGCAGGACGGCCGCTACGGCGATGTGCTCCGGCTGCCGGACGGCGTGGGGATCGAGCGGGCTGTCGCCGCCCGCCGGCGCCACCGTGCGGCGGAGGGAGACCTCCGGAGCGGGCGAAAGTAAGTAGCCGACGATGTCCTACTACGGGCTCACCTTCGCCAACGTCGGCGATCTGACGCCCCGCCCTCTCCCGATCATCCGCGTCGAGCCCCACGAGCGCCGCGCGCCCCGGCGCGCCCTGGAGGTGCTCCGCCGCGGCGGCGTCATCGTCTATCCCACGGACACGGTCTACGGCCTGGGCTGCCGGATCGACGACGAGGGCGCCGTGCGCCGCATCATCTCCCTGAAAGGCCGCGGGCTCGACGATCCGCTGCCGGTGTTGCTGGCCGATCCCGCCCAGCTGGAGGAGTACGGGACGGCGGTGTCCGCGGCGGCGCGCCGGCTGGCGGCGCTGTACTGGCCGGGACCGCTGACCATCGTGGTGCGCCGCTCCGCCCGCATTCCCGCCTTCGTCACCGGCGGCGGAGAGACCGTCGGCCTGCGCGTGCCCGGGCATCCCATGCCGCGCGCGCTGGTGCGCGACCTGGGTGTGCCGATCGTCGGCACCAGCGCCAACACCCACGGCGCGCCGGCCCCGGTGACGGCGCAGGGGGCGGTCTTCGAGCTGGGGGATCGGGTCGATCTGGTCATCGACGGCGGACGCGTCCCGCTGGGTCTGCCGTCCACCGTTGTCGATGCCACGGCGGACCCTCCCCGTCTGATCCGCCAGGGGGCGGTCGTCCTGCGGGACGTGGCCGCGTAGCCGATGCGCGTCGCCCTGGCCAGCGACCACGCCGGCTATCGCCTGAAGGAAGAACTGAAACCCTTCCTGCGGGAGCTGGGACACGAGGTGCGGGATTTCGGGACCCACTCCGAAGATCCCGTGGACTATCCCGACGTCATCGCCCCGGCCGCGGAGGCGGTGGCCCGCGGGGACTGCGAGCGCGGGATCGTCATCGGCGGCTCGGGCAACGGCGAGGCGATGGTGGCCAACAAGGTGCCGGGGGTGCGGTGCGCGCTGTGCCACGACGTGACGACGGCCCGCCTGGCGCGCGCTCACAACGACGCCAACATGCTGGCCCTGGGCCAGCGGATCGTCGGCAGCGAGGTGGCCCGCGACATCGTGGCCACCTGGCTGCTGACGCCCTTCGAGGGCGGCCGGCACGAGCAGCGGGTGCGGAAGATCGAGGCTCTGGAACGCGGGGCGGCCGACACCCCCGGGCGCGGCGGCCACCGGGGGTAGCGGACATCCCATCGGGTCGGGGAGGTGCGAGCGTGAGCAGGGGCAAAGTCTATGTCTTCGATCACCCCCTGATCCTGCACAAGGTGACCATCCTGCGCGACAAGCGCACCGGGCACAAGGAGTTCCGCGAGCTCGTCGAGGAACTGGCGATGCTCATGGCCTATGAGGTGACGCGGTCGCACCCCACGCGCGAGATCGAGGTGGAGACCCCGCTGGCCACGGCCCGAGGGCGCACCATCGCCGGCCAGGAGATCGCCGTCGTCCCCATTCTGCGCGCCGGGCTGGCCATGGAGGCGGGGATCACCCGCCTCATCCCCACGGCGCGTGTCGGCCACCTGGGCATCTACCGCGATCCGGAATCCCTGGAACCCGTGCCCTACTACGCCAAACTGCCGGAGGACATCGCCGAGCGCGAGGTGCTGATCGTCGACCCGATGCTGGCCACGGGCGGGTCGACGGTGTCGGCGATCGACACCCTGAAGCAGCGCGGATGCAAGACGATCCGCGTCCTGGCCATCATCGCCGCGCCCGAAGGCATCGAGAAGGTGCACCGGGCCCACCCGGATGTGGAGATCTACACCGCCGCGATCGACAGCCACCTCAACGACCACGGCTACATCGTGCCCGGCCTGGGCGACGCCGGCGACCGGCTGTACGGGACGCGATGAGCGGCCGCCCGTCGTGGGATCTGTACTTCATGCGCCTGGCCGTCCTGGCCGCCTCCCGCTCCACATGCCTGCGCCGCCACGTGGGCGCGGTCATCGTCAAGGACCGGATGGTGCTGTCCACCGGCTACAACGACACCCCGCGCGGGCTGCCCAACTGCGGGGAGGGCGGCTGCGCCCGGTGCGCCTCGGCCGCCCCCTCCGGCGTCGCCCTGGATACCTGCCTGTGCCTGCACGCCGAGCAGAACAGCATCATCCAGGCCGCCTATCACGGGGTGGCCATCGTCGGCGCGACGATCTACACCACCCACCAGCCCTGCCTGACCTGCGCCAAGATGATCGTGAACGCGGGAATCCGGCGCATCGTCTTCGCCGGGGACTACCCCGATCCGCTGGCCCGGGAGATGCTGGAGCAGGCGGGCGTGACCCTCGACCGGATCAGCTTGGAGTCCGCCCCCGCCGGTCAGTGACGGTCCGCCCCCGTCTTCGGATTCCGGTGGTCGTGCTGACGGCGGCCCTGACCGTCGCGGCGCCGGCCGCGCCGGTCCGGCCGCAGGGCCGCATCGGCTTCCCCGACGGAGCGGCGAGCGGGGACGTCACGGACTCCGCCGCCGTGCTCTGGACCCGCGCCGCCGAACCGGCCGCAGTCCGGTTCGAGTTCGGGACGTCGCCCGCGCTCGGCTCCGTCATCGGGCCGGTGCAGGCGACGGCGGCGACCGACTGCACGGTCAAGGTCGAGCTGACCGGACTGCGGCCCGGCACGCGGTACTACTACCGGCCGGTGGCGGAGGAGGGGGGGCGTGCGGGCGCCGGGCTCGTCGGGTCCTTTGTCACGGCTCCGGAGCCGACGGCCGACGCCGACGTCGTCTTCCTCTGGGGGGCCGATACCAGCGAGCGCTACCAGCCCTTCCGCATCTTCGAGGCGATGCGGACCAGGCAGCCGCAGTTCTTCCTCTTCCTCGGCGACACGGTCTACGCCGACCTGGACGGCTACGCCCGCAGCCTCCAGGAGTACCGCGCCGCCTACCGACGGAACCGCGCCGACGAGGCCTTTCGCCGGCTGCTCCGGGCCACCGCCGTCTATGCGGTCTGGGACGACCACGAGGTGGCCAACAACTTCGACCGCACCCACCACCGGCTGCCCGTCGGCCGCCAGGCCTTCCTCGAGTCCTGGCCTGTTCGCGAAGATCCCGCCGACCGCAGCCGGCTGTACCGCGCCTTCCGTTGGGGCCGGCATCTGGAAGTGTTCATCCTGGACACCCGTCAGTACCGCACGCCGGCCTCCTGGCGCGACGGCCCGGAGAAGACGATGCTCGGCGCGGCGCAGAAGGCGTGGCTGCAGCGCGGGCTGCTGACGTCTCCCGCGACCTTCAAAGTGATCGGTTCGAGCGTGACACTGAAGTACCACGGCCCCGACTCCTGGGAAGGATATGCCGCGGAGCGGGAGGAGCTGCTCGGCTTCATCCGGCAGCACCGGATCCGGGGCGTCGTCTTCGTGGCCGGCGACGTGCACTACGCCGCGGTCCTGCGGCATCCCGGGGGCATTGTGGAGGGCGTGGCCGGGCCGCTGGCCATGCACGTCACCAGGCGGCCGGCGGCGGCGGGAAAGCCGGAGGCGGAGTTTGTCTACAACGGCGGGTCGACCTTCGGGCTGGTGCGGGCCACGACCTCCGGACTGGAGATCGAGCTGTACGACGTCGAGGGCCGGCTGCTGCACCGGACGACGGTCCGGCCGTAGCCGAAACCCTGTGGTGGTGGACACCTCGTCGATGGCCCTGCTATAATACGCGTCGGCTGTGGGCCGGTAGCATCCGGCCCTTTCCTTTGGAGGCGGTCATGGATCGCATCACGCTGGAAGCGAAGCGGCGCGACGCCCTGGGCAAAGGAGCGGTCCGCAGGCTGCGCCTGGCCGGCCAGATCCCGGGAGTCGTCTACGGGCGCGGGATGGAGCCGGTCCCGGTCGCCGTGGAGGCCCGCCAGCTGCGATCCGCGCTGCGAACCCAGGCCGGCATGAACGTCCTGATCGACCTGGCCATCGGCGACGGGGCGTCGGCGAGCCGGACCGTGATGATCAAGGAACTGCAGCGCGACGTCTTCCGCAAGGAAACCATCACCCACGTGGACTTCTACGCCATCGACCTGGCCGAGAAGGTGGAGGCCCACGTGCCCATTGTGTTCAAGGGGCAGGCCCGGGGCGTGGCGGACGAGGGAGGGACCTTCGCCGTGCACCTGCGCGAGGTCATCGTGGAGTGCCTGCCGACACAGATCCCCGAGCACATCGAGGTGGATATCTCTCCGCTCGGCCTCGGCGACTCCCTGCACGTGCGGGATCTCGCCATCCCGGCCGAGGCGACCCTGATCTCCGAGCCGGACGAGGTCGTGGCCACGGTGGTGGCCCCCAGGGCGGAGGAGGTCCCGGCTCCGGCCGTCCCGGAGGCCGCGGTGCCGGCCGAGGGGGTGCCGGCGACCCAGGCCGCGGCGGTGCCCACGGGCGCTCCGGCAAAGCCGGAGAGGACGGAAGAGAAGGAGAAGGGCAAGGGAAAGGAGTAGGGGCGCTTTCCTCTCCATTGACCGGGACCAAGGGCGCTGCCGTGCAGCGCCCTTGATATGAAGCTCATCATCGGGCTCGGCAACCCCGGCCGCCGCTACCGCGGCACGCGCCACAACGTCGGCTGGGAGGTCGTCTCACGGCTGGGCCGCCGTCTCGGGGTTGCCGCCTGGCAGGAAGAGGGATTCTCCGAGGTGAGGCGCGGGTCGATCGGAGGCACCCGTGTGCTGCTGGCCCGCCCCCAGACCTACGTCAACGTCAGCGGGGCGGCGGTGCTGGAGCTGTGCCGGCGCCATCGGGTGGACGTCCAGGACATCATCGTCGTGGCGGACGACCTGGATCTGCCCCTGGGGCGGATCCGCCTGCGCCCCGGCGGAAGCGCCGGCGGACACAACGGGTTGAAGTCCATCATCGAGGCCCTGGGGACGACGAACTTCCCGCGGCTGCGGGTGGGGATCGGACGGCCGCCGGAGGGAGTCGATCCGGCCGACTATGTCCTGGCGCGGTTCCGCCCCGAGGAGCAGCCTGTCGTCGATGAAGTCCTGGAGCGGGCCGCACAGGCTCTGGAGGTGGCGGTGACCGAGGGGATTCCGGCGGCGATGAACCGGTTCAACGCGACCACAGGCCGTCCAGGCGGGCGCGGCAGGGATGGCGAAGGTATCCCACCCCATGCCTGAACGTCCGCCCGCCCCCTCCGGCCGACTGCCGCCGGGTCAGTACGAGACCGCCAGGTGGCCCGTCCTGCACTACGGCACGGTGCCGCCCTTCGACCCGGCGCGCTGGGACTTCCGCATCTTCGGCGAGGTGGAGACGCCGGTACGGCTGACCTACCAGGAGTTCATGGCCCTCCCCAGGACGACGCTGACCTGCGACCTGCACTGCGTCACGGCGTGGTCGAAGTTCGACGTCACCTTCGAAGGGGTGCCGGCGAAAGCGGTGCTCGATCTGGCCGGGGTCAGACCGACGGCGGCGTTCGCCATGGTGCACGCGGAACAGGGCTATGAGACGAACCTGCCCCTGGAGTACCTGCAGGCCCCCGATGCCCTGTTTGCCTTCCGGGCGGACGGCGCGGACCTCACCCCCGAGCACGGCTGGCCCCTGCGTCTGGTCGTCCCCCGCCTGTACTTCTGGAAGAGCGCAAAGTGGGTGCGGGGCGTGGAACTGATGGCCCGGGATCGACCGGGGTTCTGGGAGCGCAACGGCTACCACAACCATGCCGATCCCTGGAAGGAAGAACGCTACGCCGACCCCTGGTAAGGGGGCGGCCCGGCGAGGGAGGTGATGCCGCTGGCGGATTTCAACTCGATGTGGTACGGGGTGCTGCTGGTCGGGGTTCTGGGGCTGGTCTACGCCCTGGCTACGGCGTCCTGGATCCGCCGCGCCGAGGCGGGCGATGCCCGGATGCGCGAGATCGCCGGAGCGATCCGCACCGGGGCGATGGCCTTCCTGGCGCGGGAGTACCAGGTGCTGGCCGTCTTCGTCGCCGTGGTCGCCGCACTGCTCTGGATCGCGCTGGAGGCGAAGCTGGCGATCTCCTTCGTGACCGGAGCCACCCTGTCGATCCTTGCCGGCAACCTGGGCATGCGGATCGCTACGCTGGCCAACGCGCGCACGGCCTGGGCGGTGCAGGGCGACCTCAACGCGGGACTGGTCATGGCCTTCCGCTCCGGGGCGGTGATGGGGTTCGGCGTGGTGTCGCTGGGCCTCCTGGGGGTGCTGGCGCTGTTCCGCATCTTTCACGACGCCAACGCCATCTTCGGCTTCTCCTTCGGCGCCTCGTCCGTGGCCCTCTTTGCCCGCGTCGGCGGCGGGATCTACACCAAAGCGGCCGATGTCGGGGCGGACCTGGTGGGCAAGGTCGAGGCGGGGATCCCCGAGGACGACCCGCGCAACCCGGCCGTGATCGCGGACAACGTGGGCGACAATGTCGGCGACGTCGCCGGGATGGGCGCCGACCTCTTCGAGAGCTACGTGGGCTCATTGATCGCGGCCGTGGCCCTGGGGGTCGCGGGGGCCGGCGGAGCCCTGGTCACGCTGCCCTTCGTCCTGGCAGCGCTGGGGATCGTGGGCAGCCTGGTGGGCACGTTGATGGTCCGGGTGCGGGCCGATGAATCGGCGCATCAGGCCCTCAACCGCGGGATCCTCGGCGCCACGGTGGGGACGGCGGTCCTGGGCGGGGCGGCGATCTACGTCATGCTCCGCGACCTGGCGCTGTACTGGGCTTTCCTCTCCGGGCTGCTCGCCGGCATCGTCATCGGCTACGCGACGGAGTTCTACACCTCGTCGTCCTACCGGCCCACCCGACGCCTGGCGGCGGCGGCGCAGACCGGGTCGGCCACCAACATCATTGAAGGGCTGGCTCTGGGGATGCAGAGCATCCTGCTCCCCGTGGCCGCGGTGGGCGCGGCGATCCTGCTGGCCCACGCCTTCGGCGGCCTTTACGGCATCGCCATCGCCGCCGTGGGCATGCTCTCCACCCTGGGCATCACGCTGGCCACGGACTCCTACGGTCCCGTCGCGGACAACGCGGCGGGGATCGCCGAGATGGCCCACCTGGGCGGGGAGGTCCGCCGCCGCGCGGAGTCGCTGGACGCCGTGGGCAACACCACGGCCGCCATCGGCAAAGGGTTTGCCATCGGTTCGGCGGCCCTGACCGCCCTGGTCTTTCTGGTCTCCTATGCCGAGGTGGTCGGGCTCCGCTCCGTCGATCTGCTGGCGCCCACGACGCTGCTCGGGCTGTTCATCGGCGGGGCAATGCCGTTCCTCTTCGCCTCCTTCGCCATGGCCGCCGTGGGACGCGCGGCGATGCAGATGGTGCAGGAGGTGCGCCGGCAGTTCCGCGATACGCCGGGGCTGCTCGAAGGTCGTGCCGCTCCCGACTACGCCCGGGCGGTGTCCATCTCCACCGCGGCGGCGATCCGGGAGATGGTCGTCCCTGGGCTCTCCGCCGTCGTCGTGCCGGTGGCCGTGGGGTTCCTCCTCGGCAAGGCGGCCCTGGCCGGCGTCCTCGCCGGGTCCATCGTCACCGGCTTCATGATCGCGGTGATGATGGCCAATACCGGCGGCGCCTGGGACAATGCGAAAAAGTTCATCGAAGAAGGGCATCTGGGCGGGAAAGGGTCCGACCCCCACAAGGCGGCGGTGGTGGGCGACACCGTGGGCGATCCCTTCAAGGACACCGCCGGGCCGTCGCTCAACATTCTGCTCAAGCTCATGGCCATCGTCTCCATCGTGATCGCGCCTCTGCTCTGACCCATCCCGAGGTGAGCGCACCGTGAGCGAGTCATCCGTGACGTTGCCGATCTTCGGCCGGCTGGAAACCCTGCTGCGGACGATGCTGCTCTTCATCGCCGCGGTGACGGTGGGGCTGTACCTGTTGTACCGCCCGATCTACGCCGACCATCCCACGCTGGCCACGGGCATCGCCCTCGCCTTCCTCCTCGGGTGTTTCGCCTCCTATGGGGCGGGGTTCGTCGGCATGACCTCCGCCGTGCACGGGAACGTCCGGGTGGCGAACGCCGCGCGGCGCAGCTACCGCGAGGCCCTGCAGATCGCCTTCCAGGCCGGCACGATCTCCGGCATGTTCACGGTGGGATTGGGCCTGCTCGGGGCGACGATCATCTTCATGCTGTTCCGGGAGCACGCGATGCGGGTGCTGGTCGGGTTCGGCTTCGGCGGCTCGCTGGTCGCGGCGTTCATGCGCGTGGGCGGCGGCATCTACACCAAAGCGGCTGACGTGGGCGCGGACCTGGTGGGGAAGGTCGAGGTGGGCATCCCCGAAGACGATCCGCGCAATGCGGCGGTGATCGCGGACAACGTGGGCGACAACGTCGGCGACTGCGCCGGGATGGCCGCCGACGTCTTCGAGAGTTACGAGGTCACGCTGGTCGCGGCGATCATCCTGGGCGCGGCGACCCTGCTCGACCCGGAGTTCGTGGCGCGCTACGGCGGGCCGGCGGAAGCGGGCCGCTTCGCCCTGAAGCTGATCATCTTCCCGCTGCTGGTGCGGGCCATCGGGGTCTTTGCCTCGCTGGTAGGCACGTGGGTGGTGCGGGGGAAGGACGAGGAGATCGGCGATCCGATGCGGCCGATCAACGTGGGCTTCTGGACCGCGGCGCTCCTCTCCGTGGCCGGCTTCGGTCTGGTGAACTGGCTCTACCTCAGGGACCCGGCGACCGGTGCGCCGGACTTCCGCTTCTTCTTCGCCACGTTCACCGGCATCGTGCTCGCCGTGGTCATCGGATGGCTGACCGAGCTGTTCACGCACCCGGACCGCGGTCCGGTGTCGGAAATCGCCTACGCCACCAAGACCGGGCCGGCCACCATGCTGCTCACCGGCCTGGGCACCGGGCTGGAGAGTACCGTGGCCTCCATCCTGGCCATCGCCGTGACCCTGGTCGCCTCCTTCGCCATCTTCGGGGGCAGCGTCGCCCTCGCCGCCTACGGCATCGCCCTGGCCGGCCTCGGCCTGCTGACCACCACAGGATTCATCCTGGCCGAGGACACCTTCGGGCCGATCGTGGACAACGCCAACGGCATCTTCGAGATGTCGGGGGTGGAGCGCGGGGAGTCGCTCGCCGGCCGCATCGTGGCCCGGCTCGATCAGATCGGCAACACGACGAAGGCGCTGACCAAAGGCTTCGCCATCGCCACCGCGGTGGTCGCGGCGATCGCGCTGTTCCGATCCTTCATCGGCGAAGCCCGCCTGTTCGTGACGGCCCAGGACCTGGCCGCATCCGGCGCGGCGCGGGCCGGCGAGCTGCTCACCCGTGTGGGCATCCAGGTCAACCTCCCCCTGGTCTTCATCGGATTGCTGATCGGCGGGGCGGTGCCGTTCCTGGTCTCCGCCTTCCTCATCCGGGCCGTGGGACGGTCGGCCTTCCTCGTCGTGGAGGAGGTGCGCCGGCAGTTCCGGGAGATTCCGGGACTGCTCGAGGGGCGGGCCCGCCCCGATTACTCCCGCAGCGTGGACATCGTCACCAAGAGCGCCCAGCGGGAGTTGCTCAGCCCGGCCATCCTCTCGATCAGCGCGCCGGTGATGGTCGGCTTCGGCCTGGGGGCGGGCGCGCTGGGGGCCTACCTGGCCGGCGCCATCCTCACCGCGCAGCTGCTCGCGGTGTTCATGGCCAACACCGGCGGCGCCTGGGACAACGCCAAGAAGAAGATCGAGGACGGCTACCTGGGCGGGAAGGGCACGGACGCCCACAAGGCCGCCGTGATCGGCGACACGGTGGGCGACCCGCTGAAAGACACCGCCGGCCCGGCCCTGAACCCGCTGATCAAGGTCATGAATCTCGTGGCGATCCTCATCGCGCCGGTCGTCATCCAACCGCTCCCACCCGGCGTCCGCTACGGGGTGGTCGCTGTGGCTGTGGTCCTCGTCGTGGTGGCCGTGGTCCTGAGCCACCGGAGCACGATCATCGCGGAGGCGGCCCGGGCGACGCTGGCGGTGGCGGCCCGGGTCAAGTAGTGCGCCTCGCCCCGGTGGGATCCTGATCGGCGAGCTCCGCTGACGGACGGACTGGTGAGCCTCCTCCTGCGTCACCGATGCCGGACGACACGGCGGTAGCAGTTCGGCAGTACGTCCCGCCCTTCTCGCCCCTCCGGCACCGGAACTTCCGGCTGCTGTGGACGGGCCTGCTGGTCAGCAACACCGGGTCCTGGATGCAGTTCGTGGCCCTGGGCTACCTGGTGGATCGCCTGACGGAGTCGCCGCTCTACCTCGGTGTGCTGGCCGCCGCCCAGGCCGTGCCGCGCATCGCCTTCTCCCTGCTGGGGGGTGCGATGGCCGACCGCATCGACCGCCGCCGCCTGCTGTTTGCGACCAACCTCTTCCTCATGGTCAGCGCCTCGCTGCTGGCCGCACTGACCATCAGCGGCCAGATCCGCATCTGGCAGGTCCTGGCCATCGCCGCCGTCAACTCGCTGGCCCAGTCCTTCGACATGCCGGCGCGGCACTCCATGGTGCCGGCCCTGGTCGACGAGCGCGAGGTGCTGAGCGCGGTCAGCCTCAACTCCGTGGCCTTCAACGGCGCGGGCATCTTCGGCCCCTCCCTCGGCGGCCTGATCATCGCCTGGATCGGCGAAGGCGGGTGCTTCCTGCTCAACGCGGTGTCGTTCCTGGGGACGCTCGGCGCCCTGCTGCTGATGCGGGTCCCGCGGCAGGAAAGAGGCGGGCAGGTGCGTATCTCGGAGGACCTGCGCGAGGGGTGGCGGCTGCTCCGGGAGCACCGGCACCTCCTGCTTTTCCTGGCCACCGTGGCGACCACGAGTTTCTTCGGTCGGCCGTACGTGCGCCTGCTGCCGACGTACGCCCGCGAAGTCCTGGGCGTGGGCGCCACCGCGCTGGGCCTGCTGCAGTCGGCGCCGGGCATCGGGACGGTCTTCTCGGCGCTGGTCGTGGGGCGGGCCTCGGCCCGTCGCGGGAAGGGGACGCTGCTGGGGACGGCGGTCCTGCTCTACGGCGTGCTGGTCACCGCCTTCGGGTTCGCCCGGTCGTTCCCGCTGGCCCTGGCCCTGCTGGTCCTGATGGGGATGATGCAGGCGATGGCGCTGGCCTCGGCCAACACGCTGGTGCAGCTGAACACGCCGTCCCACGCCCGGGGACGCCTGATGGGGTTCTACAGTATGGTAGCCTTCGGCGGGATGGCCCTGGGCAGTCTCCCGGTGGGGGCGGTCGGCGACGTCGTCGGCGTGGGCCCGGCCCTCTCCGGGGGCGGAGTGATCCTGATCCTGTTGGCCCTGGTCTTCATTCCCCGTCTCCGGGCCTTCGAGTGACGGTCACGCCCCCACCTGCCCTCCGGGGCGGTTCATGCCTCATCGAGGGTACCGGCCGAACACCAGCGCGGCGTTGATCCCGCCGAAGCCGAACGAGTTGCTCAGGACGTAATCTACCCGCCGGGCGCGGCCTCCGCCCGGGATGTAGTCCAGGTCGCACTCCGGATCGGGCTCTTCTAGGTTGATCGTCGGCGGCAGGTACTCGTCCCGCAGCGCCAGCAGGCAGATCGCCGCCTCGATGGCGCCCGTCGCGCCCAGGGCGTGGCCGTGCATCGCCTTCGTGCCGCTTATCGGGATCCGATAGGCGCCCTCCCCGAAGACGGCTTTGAGCGCCTTGGTCTCCGTGACGTCGTTCAGGGGCGTCGAGCTGCCGTGGGCGTTTATCCACGCCGCCGGCCAGCATCACGTCGGCATGCCCTTGGCGGATCGTGCGGAAGGCGGCGCCGATGGCGACGGCGCCGGAACTGCAGCTGTCGGAGTTGGCGCTGGTGGGGCCGGTGAGGCCCAGGTCGATGGCGATGTTGCAGGCGGCCGCGCCGCTGAACACGGCCAGGGCCAGCGTCGGCCTGACCCGGCGCAATCCCTCCCTCAGGAACACCGCGTGCTGCTCCTCGGCGAAGGCGCCGCCGCCGAGGGCCGCGCCGATGAAACAGCCCACCTGGTCGCGGTCTTCGTCTTCGAGACGGAGTCCCGCGTCGTCCACGGCCTGGCGCGCCGCGGCCACCGCGAACTGCGCGAAGCGGTCCAGCCGGCGGGCGCGCCTGCCGTCCAGGTACCGGAGGGGGTCGAAGTCGCGCACCTCCGCGGCGATCTGCGACGAAAAGGCGCGGGCGTCGAAGCGGGTGATGCGGTCCACGGCGGAGTGGGCGGCACGCACCCCCAGGCGCAGCCCCTGTGCCCCTGAGCCGATGGGGGTCACCGCGCCGATCCCCGTGACCACGACCCTCCGCATGCCGATCACCTCCCCTCCAGGATCCGGGCCAGGCCGGCGAGCGTCCGGGCGGCGATCCAGTCGATGAACACCGGGCCGACGAGGAGGTCGGAGACCACGCCCCCGAGGAGCGGCCAGGACAGGGCCAGATCGTGCACGATGGTGACGCGGGTACCCTCCGCAACCGGCTGCAATCGCCATTCCACGATCATGCCGCGGGTGATGCCGGCCACGTGCCGGAACACCATGCGCCCTTCCGCCGGCCGTGGTTCCAGACGGGCCGTCCAGCGGGCCGGCCGTCCGCGAATGCGGCCGCCCATCTCAAAGAGGACGAACTGCTCGCTCCGCTCCAGCACGCGGCACCAGCGATAGGCAGGATGCAGCGCTGGCCAGCGATCCACATCCGCGGCCAGGGCAAAGACCGCCGCGACCTGAGCCCGGATCAGCCCTTCATGCCGGGTGTGCATCGGTCCCCAGGAGCAGGCCGAGGAGGAAGCGGATGGAGAGGACGGCCCGCGGATCCAACACGTCGCCCGTGGCACCGAGCAATCGGCGGGCGGACTCCTGGTTCCCGGCCAGCCGGCGCACCAGCGCCGGCGCGGCGCGAGGATGGAGGGCCAGGGCACAGACGGTCTTCAGCAGGCGGATGCGCGGTCCGAACCATGCCGCCCGTTGGCGCTCGTAGCGGCGCAGGGCGGCGGCCGAACAGTCGCCCGAGCGCAGGGCGCGGTCGGCCGCCTCCGCGGCGAAGAGCGCCGAGCGCAGGGCAAAGGAGACGCCCTGACCGGTGAGCGGCTCCACCTGGCCGGCCGCGTCTCCGGCCAGTAACAGCCGGTCGGCGACGGCGGGATGGGCGGAGAAACCCAGCGGCCCCGCCACCCGGAAGGCGGATTCGCGGCGCCAGCCCCGGAGGGTCTCGGCCAGGACGGGGAGCCCGGCCAGGCCGAACGCGAACGCCTGCTCCGCCGACCGACGGTGGAAGATGCGTCGCGGCAGGGCCAGACAGGCGTTTGCCGTGCCGTCCCCGAAGCGGGCCACGCCGCCGTAGAGCCCCGGTCCCAGGTGCAATTCCCCCGCGGGCGGGCCCGGCACGCCCGAGAAGTATGCGCCGATCGCAAACCGGTCTCCGGCGGGCGCGCGCCGCCATCCGAGGCGCCGCGCGATCAGGGAGTGCATGCCGTCGCAGGCGATCAACAGCCGCGCGCCCAGGGTCCGTCCGGAAGGCGTCTGCCGGACCGCGACACGGTCGCCGACGGTCACGGCATCCACCCGGAATCCCTCCACCACCTCCACCCCGCGGCGCTGCGCCCGGCGCAGCAGCGACAGATCGAGGTCTTCCCTGCGGATGAGGGCGCCGTACCCCGAAGGAAAGGCTCCCCGAAAGCAGGAGCCGTCCTGGGCGAAGACGCTCATCGAGGTGACGGCTCCCGCACCGTCCAGCACGGGCAGGGTCTCGGGGCCGTCGGTGAGCAGGCGGATCGCGCCCGGATTGCAGTAGTCGCCGCAGGGCTTGGGCCGGGGGAAGAGGGCCCGGTCCACGAGCACGACCCGCCAGCCCAGTGCGGCGAGGTGCGCGGCCGCGGCGGACCCGGCCGGCCCCGCGCCCACGACAAGGACGTCGGCGTCCCTCATGGACGGCTGTCAGCCGGCGGGCGGACAAGGGCCGCGCGGAATCCGCCGTGGCGCCGGACGCGGGCCGAAAAAAGACCGGCGCGATCGAGGAGGTCACGCATCTCGGGAACGGTGAACGCCCGCAGGACGGAGACCGGCCCATCGTGGCGGGCCAGGCTGCTCCGCGCGAACAGTCGCGTGTCCAGCCACGCGCCGGCGTAACTGGCCCAGGACCGCACGACGTCGTGGATCACGAACGCCCCGCCGGCCACCCGGTCGACCTCCCGCAGGAGCCCGATGGCGTCGTCCTCGGCAAAGTGGTGGAGGGTCAGGCCGCAGTTCACGATGTCGAAGACGTCGTCACCGAAGGGCAGCCGCAGGGCGTCGGCCCGCACCAGCGCCACCGCGACGCCTTCCCGCTCCGTGCGTTCTCTGGCCCGGACGAGCACCGCGGGATTCACCTCCACCGCTACCACCCGCACCGCGATGCCGCGCCGCGCCGCCCAGGCCGTGATCGCCACGGGAATGTCCGCCCCGCCGGTGGCGACGTCCAGCACCCGCAGCGGCCGGCGGGGGATTTGCCTGGCGAAGGCGTCGAGATAGTGCAGGACGAGCCGGAGGCCGCCGTAGCGAAAGTTCACCCGGCGCAGGTCAGAGAGCAGGGCGGCCAGCGCCCGGGGGTCCTGCCCGGGTGTGTCGAGGAACTCGCGGATCTCGCGGCGGGCCGGGGCCGGCATGGCTCTGCCACAGTTCTACGCACGAGGATGTGACGCTCCTGTCACATCCTGCGGCGTGGAGTCCGACCGGGGCTGTGATGCGGGGTCGGTGGGGTGGCGGGGCGTCAGGGAGCGCTGCCGGCGCGGAGGATGAGCAGCGCCGATCCCACCGGGCGCTCCGCCCCGTCCGAGGGTTCGTTCACGGTGCGGCCGCCGACGACCATCGTGGCCGAGCCGCCGCCGTCGAGGTTCATCGCCTCCCGCGCGCCCAGGCTGACCATCAACCGGGCCAGCTCGTCCAGCGTCATGCCCGTGTTCCGCCGGCTGCGACCGTCCACGGTGACAAAGATGAGTTTCCCCTGGGCCGTGATGCCCACGGCGGTTCGCGGAGCGCGCTGGGCGAAGAGCCGGAAGGGAAACCACTCCCAGAAGAAGGGGACGAAGACGCGGCCGTCTTTGACCAGCCGCGGGCCGCCGCCCAGGGCGCTGACCAGGTCCGCCTCCGGCCAGAGGGTGAACCGGACCGTGACCCGCTCGCCGATCGTGAGATGGCGGGTGAGCAGTGCGGCGTCGTTCTGATTGACGGCAAGGACGTACCCGCGGTCGGGGATCATGATCCGTCCCGAGGCAAACCGCTGGACGATCCCCTCCCGCACGACCGCGGCCGTGGGCAGGGCGGGGGTGAGGGGGCCGTAGCGCGGGGTGTAGACCGCCACCGCGCCGGCGTGGGGTGGCCGGTTCACCGCCGAGACCCACAGCACCACGTTGCCGGCGGTCTGCACGCGGCCCTGGAACTCGAAGGCCCGGATGAACGGCTCGCCGTCGCGGGTGATGGCGAAGACCGACCGCCGGGGGAGCGGGGCGGAGACGAGTTCTCCGTCGATCACCACCATCCCCAGGGGGGCTCCCGTGCCGGAGAAGAAGCCGCCGTTGATCCCCGCCACGGCGTCATACCGGGTGGCCACGACGCTCGTCGTCTCCATGCCCGCGCCCACGTCTCCCGCAATCACCGGCCGGATCTCCACGTCGGAGGCGCGCGGGTCCACGCGCAGGACGTGGACGGCCGTGGACCCGCGCCCGGTGGCCACGCGCATCTTCTCGTAGGCGACGCTGGGCGGCAGCGGGGTGGTGGCCATCCAGGGGGGAATCACCAGCACCGCCACCGCCTGGGGGTGATACTTGATGAAGGTCTTGTAGCGGGCCGGCTTCTTCAGGTCCAGGTAGATGCGGGCGAGCCCCGGCATGTACTGCCGGATGCGCAGCCGGCGCACGTACTCGTGGTCGACGGCCTCGGTGTGCCAGCGCGCGTTCCCCGCCTCCCACAGGTCCAGGACGATGCTGTGCCGCTCCGCATAGGCTCGGAAGTTCACCGGGCCGTCGAGGCGGATCAGGAGTTTCCCGATGGGACCTTCCGTCGTCCACTCCACGCCGCCAATCATGGTCTGGGCCGCCGTCACCGGCGACCCGCCGCCCACCGGGCGGGGCGGAGCAGCCGTCGCCGCGTTCACCTCCGGCGGCTGGCCTGGGCCGGAGGAAGGCGCGGCGGAGGCGGGGGGGCCGGTCGAGGTAGCATCGGTCGGAGCGGACTCCTGAGGCGCGGAGGCCGCCGGCGTGGTCGTCACCGACGGAGCGGGCGGAGGAGAGGAAGGAGCCCCCGCCGGTCCGGGCACACTGCCGTCCGGCCCCAGGGCGCCCCAGGCAGCGGAGGCCAGCAGGAAGATCAGGACGGTGATGAGCGAGAGTCGAAGTCTCCTCAGCGACCTCACCGTGTGCAGGAACGGCCTTGCCACTAGAAATACCCCGCCCGCGGGGACCGCTAGACGCACCGGTCGCCGCCCGGAGGGGACCTTCCCGCAGGGCGATGCAGCCCGGCCGCGTCGGGTCAAGGGCGCGGCGCGTCAGGCGGGAGCGCCGAAAAGAAAAGCGCCCCGGCCCACGAGAACCAGGACGCTGGGAAGACCGAGAAGGTTCCGATCTATCCCGAGATCCCCTTCCGGTGGGCCGGGGTCAGTCTACGCATCGCCGGCCTCACCCCCTTTCTGGTCAGCCATCTGGAAGACCTAAAACGCGTCCAGGGTAGCATTGCCCCTGCGGAGTTGTCAAATGCGGGGGCGCATCTGGGGCGGGGTCGTCGGGCATGGTCGAGGGGATCGCGGGCCGTTGTCGAAGAGGGCAGCAGTTCCATGAACCTTCCCCGCATCGTGGTGGCCGGGACCCACAGCGGCTGCGGTAAGACCTCGGTGGCCCTGGGCCTGATCCGCGCCCTCCGCCGCCGGGGGATGACGGTCCAGCCCTACAAAGCCGGCCCCGATTTCATCGACCCTTCGCTGCTGGGCGTCGCCGCCGGGCGTCCCGCCCGCAACCTGGATTGCTGGATGCTCCCTCAGGCCACCCTGGTGGAACTGCTGGTCCGGGGCGCGGAACAGGCCCAGATCGCGGTAATCGAAGGCATGATGGGGCTGTACGACGGTCACGGCGGCGTCGGCGACGACGGATCGACCGCCGAAGTGGCCAGGATCCTGCAGGCTCCCGTCATTCTGGTGGTCGACGTGGGCGGCTCCGCCCGCAGTGCCGCCGCCACAGCCCTGGGCTTCACGGCCTTCGACCCCCGGGTGAACATTGCCGGCGTGATCGCCAACCGGGTCGGCGGGGCGGCCCACGTCCAGATGCTGCGGGAGGCGATGGCCTCCTCCTCCGCCCCGCTGCTCGGCACTCTCCCCTGGGACGACCGGCTCCGGCTTCCCGAGCGTCATCTCGGCCTGGTGCCGGCCGCGGAGGCCTCCCCCGAGGCCGCGATCGAGGCGCTGGCCGACGCCGTGGCCGCGAATGTCGATCTCGATGCGGTGCTCCGGGTGGCCCGGACGGCCCCGCCCGTCGTCGTCCACGGGCCGCCGGCATTCCCGCCGATTTCCGCCCCGGGGTCGGCGCGGATCGGCGTGGCGCGCGACGCGGCCTTCACCTTCTACTACCAGGACGGGCTGGAACTGCTGGAGGCCTACGGCGCCCGGCTCGTTCCCGTGAGCCCGTTGAAGGATGCCGGTCTCCCGGAGGTGGACGGTTTGTACCTCGGCGGGGGATTCCCCGAAATCTACGCCCGCGAACTGGCGGACAACGTCCCGATGCGGCGCGCGGTGGCCAGGGCCATCCGGCAGGGGATGCCGGTCTACGCCGAGTGCGGAGGGATGCTGTACCTGGCCGAGACGCTTGTGGACGGGACGCGCCGGGCGGAGATGGTCGGGGTCCTGCCCGCGTCCGCCCGGATGCACGGACGCCCCATCGCCCTCAACTACGTCACCGTGGAGGCGGAGGCCGACACGCTGCTGCTGCGGACCGGCGAGTCGGTGCGCGGGCACCAGTTTCACTGGTCCACGCTGGAGCCGACCGGTCCGCTGCCACTGGCCTACCGCTGCATGGGTGGCGCGGGGATCGCCGGCGGCCGCGACGGCATCGCCATGGGGGCGGTACTGGCCACCTTCACCCACGTCCACTTCGCGGCGAAGCCCGAGATGGCCGCCCGTTTCGTGGCCGCCTGCCGCCGCTTCGCCTCCGCCGGTGCGGCGCGCTGACGCCGCAGCAGGGCCGAGGGGGGCCGCAGGCTAAAGGGAGGAAGCAACGGGCATCATCGATCCGAAGGGGTGAACCGTCCATCCGGGGCACCGTCGCAGCGCTGATCCTCATCCTGGTCCTTGCCGGCACAGGGTACGGTGCCTTGAAACTCACCCGCTACTCCTGGGACGCCGTCGCGGCGTACCGCTCACCCTTCGTCACGCCGCTGCCCCGCGGGGCGGGCGGCCCGGCCCTGACCCGGCGGGTCGTCCTCGTCGTGGTGGACGGGCTGCGGCTGGATGCCTCCCGCGCGATGACGACGCTCAACAGCCTCCGAGAGCAGGGCGCGGACTTCACGGCCTGGACGGAGGAACCGTCGCTGTCCTATCCGGGCTGGACGGTGATCGCCTCCGGTGCGACCCCGGAGGTCAGCGGGGTGACCACCAACTGGTACGAAGGCCGGGTGCCGGTGGACCACCTCTTTGCCTCGGCGCTGTCGGCCCGTCTGCGCACCGGCGTGGCCGGCAGCCCGGGGTGGGCGATGCTCTTCGACGGCGCGGTGGAGGCCCGGGTGCTCGTGAAGGATCCAGAAGACTACACCGACGTCGCCGCCGCCCACCGAACCAGCGCGGAGGCCACGGAAGGGGCGCTGGACCTGCTGGCGCAGGACGTCGAGTTCCTCCTGCTCCACCTGCCGGGCGTCGACATCCTGGGCCACGGCTTCGGCGGCGCCAGTCCCCAGTACGCGGAGGGGGTGCGCCGCACGGACGGCCACCTCGCCCAGGTGCTGCAGGCCGTGGATCTCGCCACCACGACGTTGATCGTCACGGCGGACCACGGCCACACCGATGCCGGAGGGCACGGGGGATGGGAAACGGCGGTGAAGCGGGTGCCGCTGGTCCTGGCCGGAGCCGGCATCCGCCGCGGGGTGCAGGGGGCCGACGTCCGGCAATCCGACATCGCCCCCACCGTGGCCGCGCTGCTCGGCATCCCCATCCCGTCCCACAGCCAGGGACGTCCGCTGGTCGAGGCGCTCGACGGCGACCTCTCCACCCTTCCCCGGCGCTGGGCCGAGCAGCAGCGCAACTTCTACAGCTACGTCGCCGGATTTCTCGGCCACCTGCCCCTGGCGGCGCTCTTCACCGATGCCCGGTTGAACGCCCTCCACGATGACGGACCGGACGGCATCGTCGCCCTGGCCGACGAGATCGCAGGGGACTACGCCGCCGGGCGGGAGGCGCGCCTGGAACGGGAGCGGCGGCGGCGCCTGCCTGTCGCCGTCGGCGCGGCGTTCCTCCCTCTCATCTACCTCGCCCTGCACGGGCGCAAGCGCGTGCTGCTGCCGGCGGCGCTCGGGGCGGCGGTCTTCTTCGCCGTCGACTACGGCCTGTTCTTCGCCCGGGGGGGCTCGTTCTCGCTCAGCGTGTTCAACAGCGAGGCGATGATTCAGCGGTTCTTCCAGCGCCGGCTGCTCGATGCGGCCGTCGCCGTCTCCGCCGGGGCGCTGCTGGCCGGCCTGCTCACGGCGCGGGGCGGGATGGGCGATGCCGCCCGGGCCGGCCTGGACACCGGAATGCTGACCGGCTACGCGCTGCTGCTGCAGGTGCTCTACTTCTTCTGGCGGTGGGACATTGCGTTCGCCTGGTACCTGCCGGACCTGCGGGCGGGCTTCAAGTACTACCTGGACCTGCTGAAGATGGTCCCCGTGGGGGTCCTGGCGCCGGGCTACATGCTGGTCGCCGTGCTGGGCCGCGGGATCGCCCGGACGCTGTTCGCCTTCCGCTAGACGGGAAAGCCGAGGCTCTGCAGGGCGACGCGGCCGTCCTCGGAGAGCCGCTCCGGTGTCCAGGGCGGGCTCCAGACAAACTCCACCTGAACCTGGTCGGCCCCGACGGACTGCAGTTTGTTGCGGATCTCTTCCGCCACATAGGGACCGATCGGACACCCCACGGCGGTGAGCGTCATCTTGATCGCCACGTTCCACCCGGTGATCTGCAGGTCGTAGATCAACCCCAGGTCATAGATGTTCACCGGGATCTCCGGGTCGTAGATCGTCTTCAGGACGTCGACGACCTGCTCCCGGGTCAGCGCCTCCGTGTCCTGCCGCTCCGTCGTCTCCACCATGGCCTGATTGTACCACGGCAAAGGAAACCTCTCCCGCAGCGACAATACCTCGTGGGGGAGGCGCGACCGTGAGACTGCGTCTGTGGCTGCTGATCCTCTTCGTCCTGCTCTTCATCCTGGCGCCGACGCTGGCCCGCTGGTACACGGACTGGCTGTGGTTCGGCGAGCTGGGCTACCGCCGCGTCTTCTGGGTGCCGCTGCTGTCGCGCATCGGCGTCACGGCCGTCGTCGGCGGGGGCCTGTTCCTCCTCTTGGTCCTGAACCTCCGTCCGCTGCTGCCGGCGCGCGAGGCCGACATCATCGATCTCGAGCCCCGGGGCCCCCGCCGCTTCCGCCGGCCGATCCGCTCCCGCGGGGGGACGCTGCTCTGGTCGCTGGCCGGCCTGCTGGCCTTCGCCGCCGGGCTCGCGGCCAGCCGGCGGTGGGCGATGTTCCAGCAGTTCGTGCACAGCCGCCGATTCGGGGTCGCCGACCCGCTCCACGGCGCCGACGTGGGATTCTACGTCTTCCGCCTCCCCGTCTACCAGTACCTGGAGGGGGCGCTCTTCGGGTGGCTGGTCGCGATCTTCCTGGTCGTGGCCGCCGGGTACTACCTGCGCTACGCCTCACGGATGGTGCGCGGGGTGTGGGCTCTGCCCGGGGGCGCGCGCGCCCACCTCAGCCTGCTGGCCGGGCTGACGCTCCTGGTGCGCGGCTGGGGGTTCTGGCTGGATGCCTACGGCCTGGTGTACTCCCCGCGCGGGGCGATCTTCGGGGCCACCTATACCGATGTGCACGCCGTCCTGCCCGCGCTGCGGTTGCTTGCCGCGCTGTTCGTCATCGCCGCCCTGCTGCTCTTCGCCAACGTGCGGGCCCGCACGATCCGCTTCGCCGTCCTCACCGTCCTGGGAATCGCCGTGGCCTGGGTCGCCGGGCTCGGCGTCTACCCGCGCCTCGTCCAGCAGTTCCGCGTCGCGCCCAACGAGCTGACGGTGGAGACGCCCTACCTCCGCCACGGGATCGCCGCGACGCTGCGGGCCTTCGGCCTGGATCGGATCCGCGAGGTGAGCTTTTCCGCGGATGCCGTCACCGCAGAGATCGTGGAGCGGAACCGCGCCACCATCGACAACGTGCGGCTGTGGGACTACCGTCCGCTGCTCTCCGCCTACCGGCAACTGCAGACCCTCCGACCCTACTACGTCTTCGGCGACGTGGACATCGACCGCTACCGGGTCGACGGCGGGCAGCGCCAGGTGATGCTCGCCGCGCGCGAACTGGACAGCGGCCGTCTGACGGCGCAGGCCCGCACCTGGGTGAACCAGCACCTGGTCTACACCCACGGGTACGGCCTGGTGATGAGCCCGGTGAACCGCATCACGGAGGAGGGGATGCCGGAGTTCTTCATCAAGGACATCCCGCCCGTCGCGGTGCGCGGGCTGACCGTGACCCGGCCGCAGATCTACTTCGGGGAGCACACCGGCCGTTACGTCATCGTCAATACGGCCGTCCAGGAGCTGGACTACCCCAGCGGCGATACCAATGTATACACGGCCTACAGCGGTCGCGGCGGGATCCGGCTCACCCCGCTGCGACGCCTGGCCTTCGCCTATCGCTTCGGGGATCTCAAGCTGCTGCTCTCGCGGGACATCGGCGCCCAGAGTCGGATCCTCTTCGCCCGGGACCTCGGAAGCCGGCTGCGGCGTCTGGCGCCCTTTCTCACCTACGACACCGATCCCTACCTCGTCCTCGTGGGCGGCCGTCTGGTCTGGATCGTGGACGCCTACACCACGAGCAGCCGCTATCCCTACGCCACCCCCCACGACGGGATCAACTACATCCGCAACTCGGTGAAGGTGGTGGTGGATGCGTACGAGGGGACGGTGGACTTCTACATCGTCGACCCCGGCGACCCGGTGGTGGACAGCCTGGCCGGGATCTTCCCCGAACTGTTCAAACCCGCCGCGGCGATGCCGGAGGAGATCCGTGCGCACCTGCGCTATCCGGTGGACATGTTCGAGATTCAGGCGCAGGTCTACGCCACCTTCCATATGCGTGATCCGCGGGTCTTCTACAACCGGGAAGACCTCTGGACGATCCCCACCGAGCTCTTCGGGAACGAGTCGGTGCCGGTGGAGCCCTACTACGTGACGATGCGCCTGGGGAACGAGCCCCGGCCCGAGTTCATCCTGATCCTCCCCTTCGCTCCCGCCAACCGGGACAACCTGATCGCCTGGATGGCGGCCCGCAACGACGCTCCGGCGTACGGCGAGCTGGTCGTCTACCGTTTCCCCAAGGATCGTTTGGCGTTCGGGCCGATGCAGGTGGAGTCCCGCATCAACCAGGACCCCGTGATCAGCCAGCAGCTGACGCTGTGGAACCAGGAAGGCTCGCGCGTCATTCGGGGGAACCTGCTCGTCATCCCGCTCGAGGACACCCTGATGTATGTCGAGCCGCTGTTTCTGCAGGCGGAGCGCAGCACGCTGCCGGAACTGAAGCGGGTGATCGTGGCCAGCGGCCCCCGCATCGTCATGGCGGAGAGCCTGGAGGCGGCCCTGGACCAGCTGCTGGGGCGGACGCCGGGTCCGACGCGGCCGGCCGGCTCCCCGCCGGCAGGCGGGACGATCGGCGAGCTGATCCGTCAGGCCCGGGAGGCCTACGATCGGGCGCAGCAACGGCTCCGGCAGGGAGACTTTGCGGGTTACGGACAGGAGTTCGAACGACTGGGCGAGCTGCTCCGCCGGTTGGAGCAGGTCGAGCGGCCGTAAGAGAGGTTACGGCTGAGCCGGGCCCAACGTGGGGCGCTCCTCCGGGCGGAGGCGCTCCTCCGTCTTCCGGCGCTCCTCGGCCCTGCGGGTCTCGCGCTCCACCCACTCTTCGGGTGTCCAGGTGCCGACCCAGAGCTCCAGCGGGTCGCGGTGCCGTTCACCCATCGATCAGTCCCTCCGAAAAAGAACAACGCCCCCGCCCCAGACGGAGGCGTCGCGGCCTCAGATCACCTTCATGATAGCACGGGTGTCAAGCGGCCGGCGGTTTCCCGCTCGGGCGGGCCGCCGGCGTCAGGCCGGGGCGAAAGACGCCCGGCGCGTGGTGACCTGCTCGATCCGGTCCAGGCGGACCTGGAACCCGAGGCCGGGAGCGCGGGGGACGGTGACCGTGCCGTCCGGGTTGATCGTCACCGGCGGATCGATGAGGTCCTCCTGGAAGTAGCGATCGCTGGCCGAGAGGTCGGCCGGAAGGGTGAAATTCGGGAGCGAGGCCAGGGCGATATTCGCCGCCCTGCCGATGCCCGTCTCCAGCAGACCTCCGCACCAGACGGGGGCGCCGGCGCGCTGGCACAGGTCGTGGGTGGCCACGGCCGCGGTCAGGCCGCTCAGACGCGCCGCCTTGATGTTGATGATCCGGCAGGCGCCGATCTCCAGGGCCTTGCGGGCGTCGTCCGGGCTGACGATGGACTCGTCCAGACACAAAGGGGTACGCAGCTGCGGTTGCAGCCGGGCGTGATCGACGAGATCATCCTCCCCCAGCGGCTGCTCGATGAGCAGCAACTCGTAGTCGTCGAGATCGCGGAGCACGGCGGCCTGCTCCAGCGTATAGGCCGAGTTGGCGTCAACCTGGAGCCGGATCTGGCCAAAGCTCCGGCGGATGGCCTGCACGACGGCGACATCCCATCCCGGTTTGATCTTCACCTTGACCCGACGATAGCCGCGGGTGAGGAACTCCTCGACACGTTGAAGCAGCGTGCCCACCGTCGGTTCGATCCCCAGGCTGACGCCGACGTCGATCCGCTCCCGGGTGCCCCCCAGAGTCCGGGCCAGGCTGATCCCGCGGGACCGGGCGTAGAGGTCCCACAGCGCGGCCTCCACCCCGGCCTTGGCCATGTGGTGGCGGCGGAGGTGGCGGACCAGCGGGGGGAACTCCGACGGGTGGGCGAAGTCGCGGCCCAGCACCAGGGGCAGGATGAAGGCCTCCAGCACATGCCAGGCCGTGCCGACGGTTTCCTCATTGTAGAGAGGCGCCCGCGCGGCCGGGGCCTCACCCCAGCCCTCCAGCCCGTCGGCAAAGAGCCGCACCAGCACGCACGTTTTCGTCTCCTCCCGCCCGAAGCTCGTCTCGAAGGGGAAGACCAGGGGGAGCTCCACGATCCGCAGTTCGGCACGTTCGATCTTCACCCGGCCACCTCCGCGCGTTTCTTCCGCAGGATGTACGCCCCCTGGACGAAGTCCACGGCCTCGTAGCCGGCGGCGAAGGCGCGTTGAAACGCCTCGCGGGTGCGCAGCCGCCACCGCCGGACGCCCTCGATGTCGGTCCGCCGGAGGGCGTCGAAGTCGGCGGGGATCTCGATCCGGAGGAGGGCGCCCTCCTCGTCGAGGACTTCGCCGGACGGCGGCCGCCCGCCGGCCAGCAGCCTCACGCGCTCGCTGCGCAGCCACCAGTCGACCTCCAGGCGGTCGCTGGGCAGGCCGCGGTTCAGGGCGTCCGGCATCTCCCCGTAGTAGTCCACGTAATACCGCGACGCGCAGGCGCCGAGCCGGTGCAGGTTGAGGTGGGCGTTGGGCGCCTGGAGGGGGTCAAAGGTCCAGACCATCCGTTCCAACCCCCGGGCCAGGGCGGCCTCGCGCTGCGCCTGTTTGAGGCGGAAGCCGACACCCCGCCCCCGCCAGCTCCGGACCACGCCGGCCATGTGGGAGTAGAAGAGCGGTCGTCCCTCGCGCAGGCCGACGAAGCCGTAGCAGAATCCGATCAGTGCTCCTGTCGTGTCGAAGGCGCCCAGGACCAGACCGCCGGCGGAGACCGAGGCCAGCAGGTGGTGGGTGGGGACGACGTCGCGATCGGGCATGCCCCACACCTCCTGCTGTAGCGCTTCGACGGCGCGGAGGTCGGCCAGCGCGGTGAGCGGACGGATCACGATGTCATCCATCGCCTCGCCCCCAGAGATTTTTCCACGGACCGGCAGGAGAATTCCACCTCGATGTCGCACACTTGCACAACGCACGTCTAACGTCCTGCGGCGTGTGGTAGGGTGCATCGGGAAGGAGCACCGGCGCACGGCGATCCGGTCGAGCTCCCCGGTGCGCGATTACGAGCGCGGAAGCGCGAAGGGGGGAACTTCGAAGTGGCAAAGAAGAAGGGTGCCAAGAAGAAGAAGCGGTAACCCACCGCTTCCCCGCGCGGCGATGGCCTGTTACGGCTGTCGCCGCGTTTCGTTTTTCTGGAACATCTCCCGTTGCAGCGCCTCCAACTCTCCGCTCAGCGTCACCGGGGAGGGCGGGACGGTGTGGAGATGGGTGAAGGGCGCCGGCAGTCCGGCCAGAGCCTGCCGGCACCGTTCCCGCATCCGCCCCAGGGGCTCCGCGGCCGTGGCCCGCCCTGCGGCCATCACCCTCCGCAGGAGCGGTTCGGCGCCGGGCGGGCCGGATTCGTCGGCCAGGGCGATGACGTCCTGCGGCCCCTCCGCGGTCCGACGGCGCCACACCTGCTTGCGGCCCGGCAGCGTGGCCTTCCCCGCGGAGAGTTTGATCTTCGGTCCCTGGCGATCCTCGACCAGTTTGTAGACGCCGCCCATGGTGGGCGCGTCCTCGGAGGTGCCGAGGGCGGTGCCCACCCCGAAGGCGTTCACCGCCGCCTGCTGGGCCAGGATCTGCTCGATGCGGTACTCGTCCAGGTCGCCGGTCAGGATGATCTGGACGTCGGTCAGCCCGGCCTCGTCGAAGATCGCCCGGACTGCCCGGCTCAGGGCGGCCAGATCGCCGCTGTCGATGCGCACCCCGCGCAGGCGCTGGCCCCGGCCGGCCATCTCCCGGGCGACGGTGACCGCGTTCCGCGCGCCCTGCAGCGTGTCGTAGGTGTCGATGAGCAGGATGGCGTTCTGGGGGAAGTCCCGGGCAAAGGCGCGAAACGCCGACAGTTCGTCCGGGAAGGACATCACGTAGGAGTGGGCCATCGTCCCGTAGACGGGAATCCCGTACTCCATCCCGGCCAGGACGTTGCTGGTCCCCACGCACCCGGCGATGTAGGCGGCCCGCGCGGCCTTCAGCGCGGCGTCGGCGGCGTGATCCCGGCGGGGGGAGAAGTCGATGACGCCGCGCCCCTGCGCCGCCAGCACCACCCGGGCCGCCTTGCTGGCCACCATGACCTGGTAGTTGATGGTGTTCAGGAGGAAGGTCTCCACCAGTTGCGCCTCGATCCGGGGGGCGATGATCTCCAGGACGGGCTCCGGCGGGAAGAAGAGCTCTCCTTCGGGGATGGCCCAGACCTCGCCGGTGAAGCGGAACCGGCGCAGGAAGTCCAGGAAGGCGTCGCTGAACAGGCGCAACCCCCGCAGATAGGCGATCTGGTCCTCGCCCACCCGGAGGTGCTGGAGGTAGTAGAGCGCCGACTCCAGCCCGGCACTCACCAGGAAGGAGCGCCGCGGCGGCAGCGAGCGGATAAACAGGTCGAAGACGGCGACCTCGTTCATGCCCTGGCGCAGGTAGCTGTCGGCCATCACCAGCTCGTAGAGGTCGGTGAGCAGTCCCATGTTCTGGGGGGAGACGAAGCCGAAGGACGGGTAGCTCATCTCACAGCCACCGCAGCCGTCTGAAGGCCGCCACCATGCCCGCGGCCACCGCCACCATGAACAGCAACACGGCCGCGGCGCCCCACGGCGCGCCGAAGGCCGGGACGGTGCGCTCGAAGTTCATGCCGTAAAACCCCGTAATCACGGCCAGGGCCCCGGACAGCGCCGTAATCACCGTGAGCACCTTGACGATTTCGTTGAGCCTGTTGCTGATCACGGACATGTAGATCTCCACCGCCCCGGTGAGGAGATCGCGGTGGGTGTCGATCATGTCCGTGATCCGCAGCAGGTGGTCGTAGACATCCCGGTAGTAGACCAGCGTCTCCGGCCGCACCAGGGCCAGGTCGCGCCGCATCAGGCTGCTGAAGATGTCCCGGAGCGGCGAGGAGACCCGGCGCATGTGCAGCAGCGACCGCTTCAGGGTCAGGAGGTGGTCGAGGGCCTGCGGCGTGGGCCGCCTGAAGAGCTGGTCCTCGGCCCGGTCCAGGGCCTGGTCGATGCGGTCGATCACGGGAAAGTAGGTATCCACCGCCGTGTCCACGATCGTGTAGAGGATGTAGTCGGTGTGGGTGCGCAGGGCGGGGGCGGCCTTGGCCAGCCGCAGGCGGGCCTCGTCGATGACCGGGCTGGGCTGGGGATGCACCGTGACCACATAGCGGGGAGAGAAGAACAGGTCGATCTCCTGCAGGCTGACGGTCTGGCGCTGCCCCGCAGGACGCAGGGCGTGCAGGGTCATGAAGCAATACCCGGCGTATTCTTCGAGTTTGGGACGCTGGGCCTGCTTCTGCGTGTCTTCGATGGCCAGGGGGTGGAAGTGGAAGACCTCGCGCATCATCCGGAGGTCGTCCTCGCCCGGCCCCGTGATGTCCACCCAGAGCAGGCCGTCGGGGCGGGCCAGCAGGTCGCCGACGGGCTGCGGCGGGTCTTCCACCACCTGCTCGCCGGCGCAGTAGACGATCTTCATCCGCCCACCCCCGGCGCGACCGCGGCAAGGGCGGCCACCTGCTCCTCCACCTCCGCGGGCATGAGGTGCAACCCGGGCGGGAACGCGTCGTGGCGGCGGACGATGAAGGCGATGCCGGCGAGCATCAGCGCCGTGGTCAGGTCGAAGGCATCGTAGGGATCGCCGAATCCCGCCGCCAGGTTCAGCATCGCCCCGCCGGCCAGGAGGTAGAGGCGGCGACCGTCCAGGAGGAACTCCTCGAGGCCCGGCCGCACTGGTGTTCGCCCGCCGCCGGGCGCGGCCGCGGCCCGGCGCAGCGCGGCGACATCGATCTCTCCGTTCGAATGTCCGGCGTTGGCCAGGATGCAGCCGTCGCGCAGCACCGCGACCTCCCCGGGGCCGATCACACCGTCCCGGCCGGTCGCCGTGATCACGACATCGGCCGCGCGCAGGGCGTCGGGCAGCGCGGCGACGCGGGCGCCCTGGTAACGCGCCTGCATCTGGCGGACGGGATCGAGATCGGTGACCGTCACGTGCGCGCCGAGCAGCCGGGCGTACTCCGCGATGCCCTGACCCACCAGGCCATAGCCTATCACCGCGACGCGGCGGTCGAACAGCGTCAGGCGGGTGACCTCGATGAAGGTGTGCCAGACCATCAGACCGACCAGGTAACGGTTGTGCAGGCCCCGCTTGAGCGTCAACCCGTCCCAGTTGAACACCGGCACCGGCAGGCGGAGCCGGCGGAGGAGGGCGATCCCCGTGCCGGTGGCCTCCATCGAGGCCCGCAGGGGCGGGATGCGCTCCGGGAACTGGTCCACCAGAAGCGCGGTCAGTTCTCCGCCCATCTCGCTGATGAACTCCGCCCCGGCGCCGGCCGCCCAGCGCAGCGCCTCCTGCCGTTCCGGCTCCGTCATCCCCGCCCAGGCGTAGACCTCCGCTCCGGCCGCGCTCATGAAGGCGGCGACGTCGTCCCGCGTGGTGGCAGGGTTGCAGCCCACGACGAACAGGCGGGCGCCCGCCCGGAGGAGCGCCTCCACCACGGGGACCATCTTCACGTCCAGATGGATGTTGAGGGCGATGGTGCGGCCGCGGAGGAGGTGCGGGTCCAGCCGCTCCGCCACCGCCTCGGTCAGGGGGATGTGCCGCCGCAGCCAGAGGAGCTCCGCTGCGGCATCGGCGGCACGCGAGGCATCCCTGAGTCGCGACATGGGAATGAACGACGGGTATCGGCAAGTTTGTTCGAGCGAAGGCGTCGTGCTCCTGCCGTGGTCCCGGGCCGGGGCGCGGCGGTGCCGCGGGCGGCAGCAGGAGATCACCCCGAGGAGGTGGCGTCGTGCCCGTCGAGGTCGGTCAAAAGGTCCCCGATGTGCCCCTGGTCAATGCCGAGCGCAGGATCGTGAAGCTCTCCGAGTTCTTGGGCCGACCCACCGTGCTGGCCTTCTTTCCCGGCGCCTTCACGGGCGTGTGCACGAAGGAAGCGTGCACCTTCCGCGACTCGATGGCGCGCTTTGCCGGGGTCGGCGGGCAGGTGATCGGGATCAGCGTGGACAGCCCCTTCGCTCAGAAGGCGTTCGCCGACGCCCACAACCTGAACTTCACCTTCCTGAGCGACTTCAACCGCCACGCGGTGAAGACGTTCGGGATCGAGGATCCCAACTTCGCCGGCGGCGCCCTGCCCGGCGTGGCCAAGCGGTCGGTCTTCGTCCTCGACCGCGAGGGCACGGTGCGCTACCGCTGGGTCTCCGACAACCCCGGAGTGGAGCCCAACTACGACGAGGTGGCGGAGGCGGTCAAGGCGATGTCTTGAGCGCGCCGACGGTCGGGCTGCAGACTGGCCGGTGACTCCACTGGGTGGTGGACACTGGGTCCGGACCCAGTTCCGTTCGGGAACCCGGGTGCGTCAGACCACCTCGCCCTCCGGGACGCGTTCCCCACGGGAATGGCGTGAATCGGCCTTCACCAATCGGCGGAACCCGGTTCCTCGCCGTCCACCCGCTCGCCGTCGCTCGCAGCGCCGCCGGCGTCTCCCGCTCCGCCACCATCCTCATGCGCCTCACGCCGGTGCGCCTCACGCCGGACCAGGCCCGAGACCCGCACGCCCACGAGGCGGACCGGCCGGTCAAGGGTAAACCGGTCCAGCAGGGTCAGGGCGGCCTCGCGGATCTGCCGGGCGTTCCCGATCTCTTCCTCCAGGGTGCGCGCGCGGGTGTGGGTCTTGAAGTCGTGGTAGCGGATCTTCACCGTGACGGTCCGGCCCCGGTAGCCGTCGCGGCGCAGGTCGTCCGCCACCTCCTCGGCCAGGGCGGCGATCGTCCGGACGATCACCTCCCGTTTCCGGGTGTCCACCTGGTAGGTGGTCTCCCGGCTCATCGACTTCGGTTCCCACTCCGTGACGATCGGGCTGTCGTCCTCCCCGCGGCAGACGTGATACAGGTACGCGCCGTGGTGTGGCCCCAGCAGCGCCTGGAGCCGCTCCAGCGGCACGGCGCACAACTCCCCGACCGTCCGGACGCCGAAGGCCTCCTGCAACCGCGCCGCGGTCTTGGGCCCGACGCCCCACAGCACCCGGACCGGCAGGTCCCGCAGCGTCTCCGCCGCGCGGTCGGCGGGAATCCGGGTCACCGCGTCGGGCTTGCGCAGCCCCGAGGCGATCTTTGCCAGCAGCTTGTTGGGTCCGATGCCGACGGAGATGGTGAGGCCGGTTTCCTCCCGGATGCGGCGGCGGATCGTCTCGGCGAGGTCGAGGGGGTCCTCCGGGCGGGCCGAGACGTCCAGGAAGGCCTCGTCCACGGAGACCTGCTCCACGAGGGGCGTGTACTCGCGCAGGATGGCCATGATCCGCCGGGAGTACTCTCCGTAGGTCCGGAAGTCGACCGGCAGGAAGACCGCCTCCGGGCACAGGCGGTAGGCCGTCCGCAGCGGCATCGCGGAGTGGATCCCGTAGGCCCGCGCCTCGTAGGACGCGGTGCTCACCACTCCCCGCCGATGCGGATTCCCGTCGCCGCCCACGACCACCGGCCTGCCCCGCAACTCAGGCCGCCGCAGCTGCTCCACCGCGGCGAAGAAGGCGTCCACATCGACGTGCAGGATGGTCCGGCCGGTCATGGGGCCCTCATCGGGGGCGCTTTCCCCCCTGCGTCGCCAGCAGCTGCGGGTGGACGAACACCGTCTCGCCGGCGATCTCGGCCTCAACGACCCGCCCGGCCAGCGCGCGACGCGCGGCGGCGAACAACGCCGGCGGCCACCGGAAGAGGCCGGCGGCGGTGTCCACCGAGACGGCGCCCAGGGTCTGCACATAGCGTTCCAGCAGCACCGTGGCCGCCTCCAGCGTGGTGATGCCCGCTGCGGCCCGGACGACCTCGGGCAGCCAGCGGTCAAAGGTGTCCCAGATGTAAGCGTAGCTGCCCCGCTCCTCCTCCGCCACCTTGGCGATCAGGCAGCGCTCCTGCAGGTCGTGCAGGGCGCGGTGAAAGGCGCCGGAGCGGTCGCCGCCGGGGACGAACTGCCGGCGCAGGGTCCAGGTGGAGCACCGGCCGTGATCGCGGAGATACTCGTAGATCTCCTTGCCCAGGCGCGGCAGCCGCCCTTCCCGGTAGGCCTGCAGGTAGTCGTCGGGTTCACCGACGTTGCCGGTCAGGACAAAGAAACAGGGGAGGTAGATCGGGGAGACGAAGGTCGGCTTGCGGGCCAGCAGCCGCCCGTAGAACAGCTTGCGCTGCCGGACCAGTTCGTCCTTCCACCGCCAGGCCCACGTCCACATCCGATCGACGCTCCGGGTGTCCAGGACATCGAAGAGCCCCGGGAGATCCCCCGGACCCGCGGTGAACGCGTAACAGAACCCCAGGGCGCGGACGAAGCGCAGCGCCCCGCCTTTGGTCCGAACCCGGTACGACTCCAGGAGCGCGCGACGGTAGCGTGCCACCTGAGCCCAGCGCAGACCGGCCACCCCCCACTCTTCTTCCACCGGGAGGACGGCCTCCTCCGCCGCGCCGCCGGGCGGGCACACCGGCGGCGCCGTCCTTTGGCAGGATGCGGCCGCAGTTGGTACACTGATACCGCGTTTGGTGTATGACGTGCCATCGCCCGTTCCGGTTGCTCCCACAAGGGGAACGTTTTCGTCAGGGAGAATGCACGGGGGAATGCGGTCCCTGCGCACAGTCCGGCTGGCCAACGGTCTGGAGGTCCTGCTCCTGGAGTCGCACGCCGCACCGGTCGCCACCTTCTGGGTCTGGTACCGGGTCGGCAGCCGCAACGAGGCGCCGGGCACGAGCGGCATCTCCCACTGGGTCGAGCACATGCTCTTCAAAGGGACCCCCGCCCATCCCAAGGGGACCCTGACACGCTTCGTCGACCGCCGGGGCGGACGCTGGAACGCCTTCACCTGGAAAGACTACACGGCCTACCACGAGGTCCTGCCCGCCGAACACCTCCCCGTGGCCGTGGAGCTGGAAGCCGACCGCATGGCCAACACGATCTTCGATCCGGGCGAGGTGGAGAGCGAGCGGACGGTGATCATCTCGGAGCGCGAGGGGAGCGAGAACTTCCCGTCCTACCTCCTGTACGAAGAGGTGGACAGCGTCGCCTACAAAGTCCACCCGTACCGGATTCCGGTCATCGGCTGGAAGGACGACCTGCGGACGATCACCCGGGACGACCTGTACCGTCACTACCGCACCTACTACCATCCCGGCAACGCGCTGGTGGTCGCCGTGGGGGCGTTCGACTCCGACCGGATCCTGGACCTGATCCGCCGGTCCTTCGAGCCCATGCCGCCGGGGGATCCGCCGCCGCCGGTGCGGAGCCGCGAACCGGAGCAGGAGGGGGAGCGGCGCGTCGTGCTGCGGCGACCGGGCGGCGCCACCGCCTATCTCCAGATCGCCTACCACGTGCCGGCGGCGACGCATCCGGATCTCGCCGCCCTCCTGGTCATCGACGGCCTGCTCTCGGGATTCAAGAGCATCGTCCCCTTCGATCAGGCCGGCGGCGGCCGCAGTTCGCGCCTCTACCGGGCGCTCGTGGAGAGGCAGCTGGCCACCGATGTGACGACGTCCGTGATTCCCGCGGTGGACCCCACGCTCTTCCGCATCATGGCCACGGTACGGGCCGGCGCGGATGTGCGGGCCGTCGAAGAGGCCGTGCTGCAGGAACTGGAGCGGCTGGCCCGGGATCCCGTCCCCGCCGCGGAGCTGGCCAAGGTCAAGAAACAGGCGAAGGCCCAGTTCGTCTTCGCCCGGGACGGCGTCTTTCGCACGGCCCTGGCCCTGGGCGCCTTCGCCGTCGTCGATCATGTCGAGGCCTTTCCCCGGTTGTTGGAGCGCATTGCAGAGGTCGACGCCGACGCGGTGCAGGCCGCCGCGGCCCGGTACTTCGTGGAGCGGCACCGGACCACCGGATGGTATCTCCCCGAACCCGGCGGGACCGCCGTCGCGGCACCCTCCGCCGCGTATCGTCCGGGAGTCTTCGGGTATCGCCCGCCCCCGCAGGCCGGGGCGCCGGCGGTCGCCGTCGTGCCGGACACCGTGACGCGCGGCGTCCTGGCCAACGGGCTCACCGTGCTGGCCCACGAGCAGCCCGGCAGCGGGATGGTCGCGGTGCACGGCTATGTGAAGGCCGGGGCCCTCTTCGACGGCGGCAGGTCGGGACTGGCGCGGTTCGTGGCCTCCCTGCTGCAGCGGGGGACGCTGACCCGTTCCTCCCAGCAGATCGCGGAGGCCCTGGAGGGGATGGGCGCCAGCCTCACCGTCCTGGCCACCCCGGAGACGGTGTCGGTCGCCCTCCGGGTCCTCGCGGAGGACGCCCCCGCGGCGCTGGAGATCGTCGGCGACCTCCTCATGCGTCCCGCCTTTCCCCCCGAGGAGGTGGAGAAGGTCAGGGGCGAGCTGTTGACCGGGCTGCGCATCACGGCGCAGGACACGCGGACGGTTGCCGAGCGCGCCTGGCGCCGGCTGGTCTATCCGGAAGGCCACCCGCACCGGCAGATGGTGGAGGGCGAGGAAGCCGTCATCCAGGCGCTCACCCCCGAGGCCCTCGCCGCCTTCCACCGGCAGCACTACCGGCCGGAGGCCACGATCCTGACCGTCGTCGGCGACCGGCCGGCGGGCGATATCCTGGAACTGGTGGCCCGGGTCTTCACCGACTGGCCGCGCCAGGGCGTCTGGCGCCTGCCCCACATCCCCCCGGCCGGAGCGGCGGGAGGGCCGCGACGGGTCGAGGTGCGCCTGCCGGGCAAGGTGCAGTCGGACATCGTCCTGGGCGGGCCGGGGCTGGCGCGGAACGACCCGGCGTATTACGATGCGATGGTGGCCAACCTGATTCTCGGTCAGATCGGCATGATGGGCCGCCTGGGGGACAGCGTCCGCGAGCGCCAGGGCATGGCCTACTACGCCTACAGCGATCTGCGCGCGGGCCTGACCGCCGGCCCCTGGTGGGTGCGTGCCGGCGTGAACCCCAGGAATGAGGCGCGCGCCATCGACAGCATCGTCGGAGAGATCCGCCTCTTCCAGCAGGAGGGGCCCACCGGGGAGGAGCTTTCGGACGCCCGCAACTTCCTCATCGGCTCGCTGGCCCTGCGCCTGGAAACGAACGGCGGCATCGCCCAGACGCTGGCCGACATCGAGTTGTATGCGCTCGGACTGGACTACCTGGTCCGGTACCCGGAGATCATCCGCGGGATCACCCCGGAAGGGGTCACCGCCGCCGCGCAGCGCTTTCCGCTGGACGGCTATGCGGCGGCGGTGGCCGGACCGCCGCCCGGATGACGGGGCGCCCCGCGGGACGGATTGCGATCGTCGGCGGCACCGGCCGCCTCGGCCTGGGACTGGCGCGGCGGCTGGCCCGGGCCGGCGCGGGAGCGCAGGTGCTCATCGGATCGCGGGATCCGGCGCGGGCGCGGGCCGCTGCGGCGGACGCGGGGCTGGACCCGGAGGCGGGGCGCGGGAACGCCGAGGCGGCGGAGTTGGCCGAGATCGTGATCCTCACGGTTCCCGCCGAGGCCCATGCGGTCACGGTGGCCGGGCTGGCGCCGGTGCTGGCGGGGAAGATTGTGGTGGACACCACCCTGTCCTATGACCGGTCCACACGGACGATCGTGCTCGTGGACGGGCTCTCCGCCGCCGAGCGGGCGCAGCGACTGGTTCCCGGCGCGCGGGTCGTGGCCGGATTTCAGACCGTGAGCTGGACGATGCTGGCCGATCTCGATCGGCCGCTACGCGGGGACGTCCTGCTCTGCGGCAACGACCGCGACGCCAAGGCGCAGGTGGGCGCGGTCGTGCGCCAGGTCCCGATGCGTCCCGTGGACGTGGGCACGCTGGAGCAGGCGCGCCTCCTGGAGCAGCTGGGCGGTCTGCTCATGGCGCTCAACCGTCGCTACGGAAAGAAGGATCTGGGCATCGTGATCGCCGGCCTGGAATGACGCCCCCTCCGCGGACGCTGACGGCGTGGGTGCCCTCCGGATTCCCGGACATCCGGCCCGGCGCGGACCTGGGAGCCGTCGTCCTGGACGTGCTGACCCGCAACGACCTGACGCTGTGGCCCCACGATGTCCTGGTCCTGGCCCAGAAGGTGGTCAGCAAGGCGGAGGGCGCCGTCGTGCGCCTGGCCGATGTCACCCCCGGGGCAGAGGCAGAGGCCCTGGCCCGGGAAGCGGAGAAGGATCCCCGGTTGTGCCAGGTGATCCTGGACGAGTCCCGGCGGATCCTGCGCGTCCGCGCCGGGTTGATCATCGCCGAGCACCGCCTGGGCTTCATCTGCGCCAACGCCGGGGTCGATTTCAGCAACGTCGGCCTCGGCGCCGACTGGGTGTCGTTGCTGCCCCGGGATCCGGACCGCAGCGCCGCCGGCCTCCGGGACCGCATCGCCCGGGCCCACGGCATCCCCGTGGCGGTGATCATCAACGACACCCACGGGCGTCCCTGGCGCGAGGGCGCGGTCGGCGTGGCGATCGGCGTGGCGGGACTGGAACCGATCTACAGTTACATCGGGCAGGAGGACCGCTACGGCTACGTCCTGCATTCGTCCATCGAGGGCGTGGCCGACGAGCTCGCCGCCGCCGCCAGCCTCCTCCAGGGGCAGGCGGCGGAGGGGACGCCCCTCGTGGTCATCCGGGGGGCGCGGTTCACCCCCGACGGAGGCCGGACGAAACTCCTGCGCGAGCCCGACCGGGACCTGTTCCGATGAGGACGCGATGAAGATCGCGAGCGTGCAGTGCCGCATGCTGGCCGCCACACTGCCGCGCCCCATCCAGTTCGGGATCGGGGCCTTCCCCACGTTCTCCGCCACCCTCGTCCGGATCACCACCGACGACGGGCTGAGCGGCGTGGGGGAGTGCATCGTGCGCAAGGCGCCCCGGGTGACCCGGACCGTGGTGGAGGAGCTGCTGGCGCCGGTGCTGATCGGGCGCGACCCCCATGATGCCGAGGGGCTGTGGGACGAGATGTTCCGGCAGCTGCGCGGGTGGGGACATTACCGGGGCTTTGTCTTCGAGGCGATCAGCGGCATCGACACGGCGCTGTGGGACATCCTGGGCCAGGCGGCGGGACTGCCCGTCTACAAGGTGCTGGGCGGCGCGGGACGGACGCAGGTGCCGTGCTACGCCTCGTCGGTGTACTTCGCCGACCTACCGACGATGGTCGAAGAGGCGCGGGCCCAGGTCGCCGCCGGCCATCGGGCGATCAAGGTCAAGATCGGCCGCCCGCCGGACCTGGGCGGGCGGCGGCAGGATGTGGCCTCGGTGAAGGCCATCCGGGACGCGTTGGGCCCGGAGGTGGACATCATGCTCGATGCCAACAGCGCCTACGACGCGGCGACGGCGATCACCGTGTGCCGCCAGCTGGAAAAGGAAGACATCACCTGGATCGAAGAGCCGGTGCCGGCCGACGACCTGGACGGGTACCGGAAGGTGCGGGAAGGACAGAGCATCCCCGTCGCCGCCGGGGAGAGTGAATTCGGCGTGTTCGGATTCAGGGAGCTCATCCTCAGGGGAGCGATCGATATTGTCCAGCCCGATGTGGCGCGTGTCGGTGGGTTCACGGCGGCGCGCCGCGTGGGGGCCCTCGTCCATGCCCACAACCTGCGCTACGCTCCGCACACCGGGTTCTCCGCCGGAGTGTCCCATCTGGCCGCGCTGCATGTGGCCGCCGCGGTGCCCAACCTGATGACCTACGAGTACTTCTATGCCCCCAACCCGCTGCGCGACCTGTTCACGGAGCCGTTCCCGACGCCGGTCCGGGGGGTCGTGGACGTGCCGCAGCGGCCCGGCCTCGGACTGGAACTCGATGCGCGCGTCGTGAAGGAGTTCGAACTGACCTGACGACAAGTACAGGAATGGTCGGGCCGCGACGGAGCGCGGCCCGATGACCCATGCCGGCGAATCTGACCCCCGAGTATCTGGCCGCGGATCGGAAGTTCAAGGCGGCGGTCACCCCCCAGGAGAAGCTGGCCGCGCTGGAAGAGATGCTGGCCACCATTCCCAAGCACAAGGGCACGGAGAAGATGCAGGCGGACATCAAGCGCCGCATCGCCCGACTGCGCGCCGAAGCCCAGCGGCAGCGCCGGGCCGCCCGGGGGAAGCCCTTCTACCATGTGGACAGAGAGGGCGCGGGCCAGCTCGTCCTGGCGGGCGCGCCGAACACGGGCAAGTCGGCGCTGCTGGCGGCTCTGACCAATGCCGCGCCCGAGGTCGCGGAGTACCCCTTCACCACCCGGGTCCCGCTGCCGGGGATGATGATCTATGAGAACGTGCAGATCCAGCTGGTGGATCTGCCGCCCATCACCGCCGATCTCACCGAGGGCTGGCTCTACGCCCTTATCCGGACCGCCGACGGGGTGCTGCTGGTCGCCGACCTGGCCAGCGACGACCTCCTCGAGCAGACCGACCAGGTGCTCACGCTGCTGGCCCGGGCCAACATCCACCTCAGCCCGCCCCCGGCGCCGCCGCACCAGAAACCTGCGCTGGTCATCGCCAACAAACTGGACGCCTCCGGCGCCGGCGACCGCCTGGCCCTCCTTCGCGAGTTCCTCGGCTCCCGGCTGCCCGTGCTGGCGGTGTCCGCCGGGATGGGAACCGGCCTGGAAGCGTTGCGCGAGGCGGCATTCCGGCTGCTGGGGGTGATCCGCGTCTACAGCAAGCCCCCGGGCAGGAAGGCCGACCTGTCCGCTCCCTTCATCCTGCCGGCGGGCGCCACGGTGCTGGACGCGGCGGAAGCCATCCACAAGGACCTGCGGGACAGCCTCCGCTACGCGCGCCTCTGGAGGCGGCAGGGCGCGCAGGGCCAGATGGTCGGTCGCGATCACGTCCTCGCCGACGGGGATGTGATCGAGATCCACGCCTAGGGCCCTGTGCGGGTAGGGACGCGGCCTCCGACGTTCGTATTTCACCGGTGAGGGAATCTACTCGCCGGCAGGTGTGGCGGGCGAAGAGGAGGACGGCAGATGAAGCTCACCTACTACGGCCACGCGAGCTTTCTGCTGGAGAGCGACGGGACGTCCATCCTGATCGACCCCTTCAACGAGAAGTGTGGGTACCCGTTCCCGAAGGTCTCGCCCACGGCGGTCGTCGTGTCCCACGAGCACTTCGATCACAACTACGTCCAGGTCGCCGGCGGCTCGCCGCGGGTGATCCGCGGCCTGCGCGCCGACGGCCAGGAGTGGGCCGACGTCCGGGAGCGCGTCGGGCCGGTCGCCCTGACGACGGTGAAGACCTACCACGACACCGCGCAGGGCAAAGAGCGCGGCCGAAACGCCATCTTCATCTTCGAGGCGGAGGGACTGCGCCTGGTGCACGCGGGCGATCTGGGCCACACCCTCTCCCCGGACCAGGTGAAGGCCGTGGGCCGGCCGGACCTGCTGTTGATCCCGGTCGGCGGCTACTACACCATCGGCCCCGCGGAGGCGACGGCGGTCGTGGACCAGCTCCGCCCGCGGGTCGTCGTCCCCATGCATTACAAGACGGAGGTGAACAAAGACTGGCCCATCGGCCCGGTGGACGACTTCCTGCGGGGCAAGAGCGGGATCAGGCGGCTGGGACACACCGTCACGGTGTCTCCGGCCACCCTGCCCGAAGGGCAGGAGATCTGGGTCCTAAGCCACGCCTGACAGATAGGTGAGCAGGGTGCGCACGCCGTAGCCCGTCCCGCCTTTGGGCAGGTACGGCCCCGTGCCTTCCTCCTTCTCGAGGAACGCCGTCGGCGCGATGTCGAGGTGAGCCCAGGGCCGGCCGCCGGTGAACTCCCGGAGGAAGATGGCCCCCTTCTGCGCGCCGCCGTACCGGCCGGCCGAGTTCCGCAGGTCGGCGATCGGACTGCGCATCTCCTCCAGGAACTCCTCGTACAGCGGCAGCCGCCACAGCCGCTCTCCGGCCGCCTCGGCGGCCTGGAGCAGCCGCGCGGCCAGGGCGTCGTCGTTGCTCATCAGGGCCGCGGCGTGGTAGCCCAGCGCCACGATTGCCGAGCCGGTGAGGGTGGCCAGGTCGATGATCTCGTCCACGTCTCCGGCGGCGGCGTACGACAGGGCATCGGCCAGGATGACCCGTCCCTCCGCGTCGGTGTTGTTGATCTCGATCGTCTTGCCGTTCATCGCCCGCACGATGTCGCCGGGTTTCACGGAGCGCCCGCTGGGCATGTTCTCCACCGCGGCCACGATGCCCAGAACCCGGACCTTCGGGCGCAGCGCCGGCAGCGCCTTCATGGTGGCGATGACCGCCGCGCCGCCGGCCATGTCGCTCTTCATCCACTCCAGGTCGTCGCGCTTGAGGTTGACCCCCCCGCTGTCGTAGCAGACCCCCTTGCCGACGAGGGCCACCGCGCGCCGGGCCCGTGGCGGCGCGTACTCGAGGACGATGAGCCGCGGGGGCTGGTCGCTCCCGGCGCCGATGGCCAGCAGCGCCCCCATCCCCTGCGCCCGCATCGCGTCCTCATCGAGCACCGCGCACCTCAGGCCTGCCTGTCGGGCGACGTCTGCGGCGATCTCCGCCAGCCGGGGCGGAGGGAGGTGGTTGGGCGGCTCGTTGACCAGGTCCCGGGCAAAGATCGTCGCCTCGGCGAACAGCGCGCCGCGCCGGCGGCCTTCTTCGAGATGGTGCCGCTGGCCCTCGTCGGAGGCCAGCAGGGTCACCCGCTCCACTCTGCCGGCGTCCTCCTTCTTGTATTTGTCGAACCGGTAGGCTCCCAGCAGCGCGCCCTCGACGCTGGCCTGGGCCACGCCTTCCAGCGGGGCGGAGGGCGCGGTGGCGGGGGGAAACGCCACGTGGGCGGCCCGCGCCGCGGCGGCCGTCCGGATCACGGCCGCGGCCGCCTTGCGTATCACCTCCAGCGTGACGCGCTCGGCGGCGCCGAGGCCGACGGCGAGGACGCGCTTCGCCGGGATCCGGCCGTGGGTGTGCAGGACCAGGGTGCGGCCCGGCCGGGCCTCAAACTGCTCTTCCTGCAGGACGCCGGACAGGAGTCCTCCCAGCGCCCGGTCCACCCCCGCGGCGGCCCCCACGATCTTCCGGCCGTCGGCGTGCACCGGCACGGCCAGCGCGTCGCAGGCGATGGACTCCGGTCCTTCCGTCGAGACAGCGAACTCCATGACCCCTCCCTGGATCAACTCCAGATCGTGATGCCGGCCCCGTGCTCGCGGGCCAGGTCGTAGACCAGCTTCATCGCGGCCACATCTTCGAGCGCCACTCCCTGGGATTCGAACAGGGTGATGTCGTCGGCGGCGGCGCGGCCGCGGACCTCCCCCGTAACGATCCGGCCCAGTTCGACGACAGTCTCCCAGGTCGTGGCTCCTGCCCCGACCGCGTCGATCAAATCCCCGCACTCGACGCGGGCCTGGACCAGATCGTCGACCGCACACACCGCGGCCCGCCCCACTGCCTCCGTGTCCAGCTCGCGGCGGGAGGCGGCGTTCGACCCCACGGCGTTGACGTGCATCCCCGGCTCCAGCCAAGCGCCGAGGAGGACGGGCTCGCGGGCATTGGTGACGGTGATCACGATCTCCGTCCCTTCGACCGCCTCGCGGCCCGACGCTTCGGCCACGACCTCCGCCCCCAGTTCCTGGATCATCTCCGCGGCGAAGGCCTCGCGCCGCGCCGGGGACCGACTGTAACACTTCACCAGCGCCACCGGCCGCACCCGGCTCACCGCGAGCACCTGGCTGCGGGTCTGCCAGCCGGTGCCGATGATACCGACGGTGCCGGCCTCGGGGCGGGCCATGTACTTCGTGGCCACGGCGCTGGCCGCTCCGGTGCGCATCTGTCCCAACCGATCCGCCTCGATGACCGCCAGCAGCTCTCCGCTCTCGGCGCTGTAGAGGTAGGCCAGGAAGCGGGCGCCGCCCGGGACGCTGGTGTACGCCTTGAACCCCATCACGCCGAGCGCGGGCAGGCCGGCGGCCATGACGTGCAGGGTGCTGCGTCCGGTCTGGATCCGCTGGCGGGGCCGGTTCACAACCTCTCCCCGCCCCTGTCGGCGGAAGGCGTCCTCCACGACGGCGATCACGTCGTCGATGCGCAGCAGCCGGGTTACATCGGATTCGGTCAGGTAGAGCGCCATGGACGCAGAGTGTGGAGTTCTGCGTGCAACCTTGCAGGCCTGCTCCCGATGTGCAACTGTGGGAATGATGAGGATCGACGAGTCGTGGTATCGTCGTCCGCCGGAGGCGGAGGCCCACACGGCGGCCGGCGGGGTGGTGGTGCGGCGCGCGGGAGAGCGCCTGGAGGTCCTCCTGGTGCGGGAGGGAGCGGAACACGGCTACGTGCTGCCCAAAGGGCACGTGCATCCGGGCGAGCGACTTGAGGAGGCGGCGCGGCGGGAGATCGCGGAGGAGGCGGGAGTGCGGGATCTGGTGCTGCTCGGTCCCCTCGGCGTGCGGGAACGGTTGGACTACCGGAAGACCTCCTGGAAGATCGCCCACTACTTCCTCTTCGCCGCTCCGGATGTGCCGGGGGATCCTCAGGCCGGAGGGAGGACCGGGGCGGAACGCGCTGTCGGCCTGCCGGCCTCCGCCGCGACGTGGGCGCCCCTCGACGACCTTCCGGCGATCTTCTGGCCCGAACAGCGGCAACTGCTGACGACCTCGCGGGAGGACATCCGGGCCGCCTTCCTGCGGTACGAGGCGCAGCGCCAGTTCGGCCGGCAGGCCCGGTCCTACGCGCGCAGCGTGAGTCACGCCCAGGATCGGGATCTGGAACTGCTCGTGCGCCACCTGGCGCTCCGGGAGGAAGACCGGGTGCTGGACGTGGCCACCGGCACCGGATTCACGGCGCGGGCCCTGGGCCGGGTGGTCCGCGCCGTGATCGGGATCGACCTGACGCTCGGGATGCTCCGGGAGGCGCGGCGGATCGCCCCCGGGCCCCGCCTGCGCTGGGTGGTGGGGGACGCGGGGGCGCTGCCCTTCGCCGATGCCGTCTTCGACGTCGTCACCGTCCGGCGGGCCGCGCATCACTTTCCCGACCTGGTCGGCGCGCTGCGGGAGATGCTCCGCGTGCTGAAGCCGGGTGGACGGATCGGGATCGTGGACCAGGTCCCTCCGGAGGGTCCCGGCGGCGAGCTCATGGAGCGCCTGGAACGGTTACGGGACCCCAGTCATGTGAAGGCGCTGACCGCCTCCCGCTGGCGGCGGCTCGTCGGGGAGCTCGGCGTGGCGGTGAGGTTTCAGACCGTCGTGGAACGGAAGGTGACGCTGGCCGACTGGCTGGATCTGGCCGGTGCGGACGCGTCCCGACGGCGGGCCGTCGAGGAGGCTCTGGCGCGGGCCGACCCGGAAGCGCGCCGGGACATCGGCGACGACGGCACCGCCCCGCTGTCCTTCATGAAGCGGTGGATCGTCGTCACGGGGCTGAAGGGGTGAAGAGAAGGCTCGCAAACCCCGCGCGGGCTTCAAGGGCCGGAAGCCCGGTCTCCACGAAGCGCGTCCAGGCCGTCCGGATCTCGTCGCTCTGCGCCTGAGGCAGGTGCAGCCCGAGCGGCGGTTCGGGCCACGGCGGAGCGTCCACCTCCAGGGCCAGATCGTCGCAGTAATCCAGACAGGCCTGGAGGAACTCCTCCGGATCGCCGCGCCGGCCGTCGCCGAGGTCGAAGGGTGTCGCCGTCCGGTCGGTGTAGGCGGCCAGCAGGAGCCGGGTCATCGCGGCCAGCGCGGCCAGGGCCCGCACCTCTGTCCATCGATCCTGGATGCTCTGCTGCTCCTCCGCGGCCCGGCGGCCGAGAGTCGCCACCCAGCGGTCGACGACGGCCAGGCACCTCCCCACCGCGCGGCGCAGTCCGGCGTCGTCGGATCCGGCCAGGGCCAGCACCGCCACCGCGCCGTCCCGGGCCTTCGCCGCCTGCACCGGGGTGGCGATCCGCGGCATCACCACGTGCCGCTCGAGCCACCCATCGACCATCAACTCGATCTGCGACCGCGCGGCGTAGCGGTCCGCCCGTCCCCTCGCGGCTGCAGCCAGCCGCCGCCGCACGGCCGGACCCAGGGTCCCGGCCGCCTCCAGGAGGATGCGCAGCGGGACGTAGACAAACAGCGCCCACACCAGCAGGACGAAGAACCACTGGTGTAGACCTCCCCCTGAGGCCAGCAGGACGGCCATCGTGAGGAGGAAGCCCAGGACGGCGACGACGGCCAGCGCCCGCCCCGCCGCGCCGCGGGTGCGCGCATCGGCCAGCCTGCTGAGCAGCAGCCGCAGGTCCATCAGACGGTGAACTCTTCGCCGGCCCGGGAGCCGTGACCTCGCCGTGATGGAGGAGCGCTATCCCTTCCTGGTGATGAGGGTCCTGACCGGGGCGGTGATCGCGGCCGCCACGCTCCTGCCCGTCGGCGCCTTCGTCGCCGACCCCGCGGCGAGCCGCGTCGAGTTCTTCGTGCGGGACAACCGCGGAGGATTTGCCGGCGTGGTCCGGGCGATGGAGGTGCGGGTCGCGGTCCGTGAAGACGGCGACGCCTTCGCCGCCGACGTTGAGGCCAGATTCGACGCGGCGAGCCTGACGACCGGGAACGGCCTGCGGGACAGCCAGATGCGCCGGGAGTTCCTGCAGACCGACCGCCATCCCGTCATCCTCTTCCACGGCACGGCGGTCCCGCAGGCCCGTCCGGGCGGACTCCCCTTTCCCGCGACGCTGCGGGGAACCCTGACCCTCCGCGGGGTGAGCCGGGAGGTCGAGATCCCGCTCCGGGTCACGGCGCTGGCCGACGCCTACCTCGCCGAGGGGCGGCTGACCATCCGCCTGTCTGAGTTCGGGATCCCCGTGCCCCGCTTCCTCATCTTCGTCGCCGAGGATCCGGTGGCGGTCAGCTTCAAGATTCGGCTCGTGCGGCGGTAGGGCAGGCGTCGCCCCCGTCGAAGCCAATCAGGGTTCTCAGCTCTGCCACGGAGGTGAGCGATGAACGCGCGCGCCTATGCCCGGGACCACCGCGACCGGTTTCTGGAGGAGTTGAAGGATCTGGTGCGCATCCCCAGCGTCAGCGCCCTGCCGGCGCACCGGGACGATGTGCGGGGCGCCGCCCAGTGGCTGCTGGAGCACCTCCGGGGCGTGGGGTTGACCGGAGAGCTGATCCCGATCGACGGCGGGCACCCCATGGTCTACGCGGAGTGGTTGGGGGCCCCGGGCCGGCCGACCGTCCTGTTCTACGGACACTACGATGTCCAGCCTGTCGAGCCGCTGGAGGAGTGGCTCTCGCCGCCCTTCGAGCCCACGGTGCGCGGGGAGAACCTCTACGCGCGGGGCGCCAGCGACGACAAGGGCCAGGTGTTCGCCATTGTCAAAGCCCTGGAGTCCTGGCTGCGCGGGGAGGGGCGGCTGCCCCTCAACGTCAAGCTGCTGATCGAAGGGGAGGAGGAACTCGGCAGCCCCGGGCTCAACCGCTGGATCGAACGTCACGGGAAGAAGGTGGCCTGCGACTTCGCCTGGGTTTCCGACGGCCAGCTCTTTGCCCCCGATCTGCCCACGATCGTCACGGGGTTGCGCGGCCTCTGCTACACCGAGGTGGAGGTCCGCGGGGCCTCCCGCGACCTGCACTCGGGCCAGCACGGCGGCGCGGCGCCCAATCCGCTCAACGCCCTGGCCGTGATCATCGCCGGGCTGAAGGACCGGCGCGGCCGCGTCACCGTCCCGCGATTCTACGCCCCGGTCAAGCCTCCGACCCCGGAGGAGAAGGCGTCCTGGGAGCGGCTGCCCTTTTCGGAGGAGGCCTACCTCAACGACATCGGCGCCACGGCGGCACCCGGGGAGGAGGGTTACGGCATCCTGGAGCGGAGATGGGTGCGGCCCACGTTGGACGTCCACGGGATCGCCGGAGGCTGGACCGGCACCGGTCCGAAGACCGTGATCCCGGCCAAGGCGACGGCGAAGATCAGCATGCGCCTGGTCCCCGAGCAGCGGGCGAAGAATGTGTTCCGGGGTTTCGAGAAGCGCGTGCGCCGGCTGGCCCCGCCCGGAGTGGAGGTCGCGGTGCGCCTGCTCTCGGGCAGCGACGCCGTGGTGGTCGATCCGGCGGCGCCGCCGATCCAGGCCGCGGCCCAGGTGGCGCGGGAGGTCTGGGGACGCGATCCCGTCTACATCCGGGAGGGCGGCAGCGTCCCGGTGGTCACCCAGTTCTCCCGGGTCCTCAAGGTGCCGACGGTGATGTTCGGCTTCGGGTTGCCCGACGACAACCTCCACGCGCCCAACGAGAAGTTCTACCTCCCGTACTTCCACAAGGGCGTCGAGACGGTGATCGCCTGGGTGGAGCGCGTCGGCCGGTAGGATGCCCTCCATCGCGGAGACCACGCTGGAGATGGTCCAGCTCGTGCTGCCCGGGCAGGCCAACGTCCGCGGCACGCTCTACGGGGGCATGATGATGCACTGGATCACTACCGCGGCCACGATGGCCGCGATGCGGGTGGCCCGCGGCTCCGTGGTCCTGGGCAGCATGGACGACCTGGACTTCGTCGCGCCGGTGAGCATCGGCGACCTCGTCACCCTGCGCGCCCAGGTCGAAGACGTGGGCCGGTCCTCCCTGGAGATCGGAGTGGAGGTGCACGCGGAGGATCCGCGCCGGGGCCTCCGCCGGCTGGCCACCGCCTCGCACCTGGCGATGGTGGCCGTGGACGACGCGGGGCGTCCCCGGCCGGTAGAGACCGCGATCACGCCCGCCGACCGGGAGGAGGAGGCGATCGCCGCGGCCGCGCGCCAGCGCCGGACGGCGCGGAAGGCGGCCCTGGCCGACCGCCGAGAACCGGCCGCGCCGGTGGAGGGCGACGAGGGACTCACCCACGCGATGCAGGTGGCGCGCATCGTCTTCCCCGAGGACGCGGTGCTGGGGACGATGATGTTCGCCGGGCGGCTGATGATGCACCTGGACGAAGCGGCCTCGATTCTGGCCCTGCGCTACTGTCGGGGGCCCATCGTCACCGCCTCGATCGACGCCCTGGCCTTCCACGCCCCGATTCGCGTGGGAGAGATTGTGATCTACCAGGCGGCGCTCAACTACGTCGGGAGGAGCTCGATGGAGATCGGCGTCCGCGTGCTGGCCGAGCACCCGCTGGAGGGCCGCCGCCGCCACACCTGCACCGCCTTCCTCACCATGGTGCACATGACCGACCAGGGACCCCAGCCTGTTCCGCCCTTCACCCCCCGCACCGAAGCGGAGCGCCGCCGCTGGGCGGAAGCCGAGCAGCGCCGCGCCTCCCGGCAGGCCCGCCGCCAGCGGCTGCGGGAAGCGCACTGATGCTGCCGGAGTTGATCGACTTCGTGCTCCACCTCGACCGGCATCTCGATGCCGCCCTGACGCAGTACGGGACGCTGACCTACGCGCTGCTGTTCGGCATCGTGTTTCTGGAGACCGGGGTCGTCGTCACACCGTTCCTCCCCGGCGATTCACTGCTGTTCGCGGCCGGGGCGCTGGCGGCGCGCGGGTCGCTGGACCCCGTGCTGCTCCTGGTCCTCCTGACCGCGGCGGCGATCCTCGGCGATACGGTGAACTACTGGATCGGCGCCCTCGTCGGTCCCCGCGTCTTCCGCGCCGAGCGCGCCCGTCTCTTCCGGCGCGACCACCTGGAGCGGGCGCACCGCTTCTACGAGACCTACGGCGGGATCACGGTGGTCCTGGCGCGATTCCTGCCGATCTTTCGGACATTCGTCCCCTTCGTGGCGGGGATCGGCCGGATGACGTACCACCGGTTTCTCACGTACAACGTGGCCGGCGGTATCCTCTGGGTGTCTCTGTTCGTGGTGGGGGGCTACTACTTCGGCAACCTGCAGGTCGTGCGCGACAACTTCACCCTGGTCATCCTGGCCATCATCCTCATCTCGCTCCTCCCCGCCAGCCTCGAGACGCTCCGCCACGTCCGCCGGGCGCGGCAGGCGCCGACGATCCGGCCTACAGCGTCATCCGCGGGTCCAGGGCGTCGCGCAGACCATCCCCCAGGAGGTTGAAGGCCATCACCGTCAGGAAGATGGCCAGCCCCGGAAAGATCAGGGTGTGCGGGGCGAGCTGGATGTACTGCCGCGCCGTACTCAACATGGCGCCCCACTCCGCGGTGGGCTGCTGCACGCCCAGGCCCAGGAATCCCAGCGCCGCGGCGGAAAGAATCGCGCTCGCCACCTGTAGGGTGCTCTGCACGACAAGGACGGCCAGCGTATTGGGCAACAGATGCCGGAGGATGATGCGGCTCTGGCCGGCGCCGAGCGCCCGCGCCGCCTCGACGTACTCCAGGGTCTTCAGAGAGAGGACCTGTCCCCGGATCAGGCGGGCGTAGGTCGGCACGGAGACGATGCCCACCGCGATCATCACATTGACCAGCCCCACCCCCAGCACGGTGACGAGCACGATGGCCAGGATGATCCCGGGAAAGCCGAGCAACACGTCGATCACGCGCTGGCTGAGCAGGTCGAACCGGCCTCCCAGATAGCCCGCGGTCAACCCCACCGGCACGCCCAGCGCCACGCCGATCGCGACCGAGATCGTGCCGATGACCATTGAGATCCGCGCGCCGTAGATGACGCGGCTGAGGATGTCCCGCCCCAGCTCGTCGGTGCCCAGCCAGTGCTCCCGGCTGGGACCGGCGAGGCTGCCCAGCAGGTCGGAGGCGTAGGGGTCATAGGGGGCGAGCCACGGCGCCAGCAGCGCCGACGCCGTGAACAGGGCGAGGATTCCGAGGCCCGCCAGCGCTCCACGATTGCGGCGCAGCCGGCGCCAGACCAGGGCCGCCGTGGACTGCGCCGGTCGGGGTCGGACCGCAACGGCCACGGAAGGGGCGACCATCACTCGTACCTGATCCGCGGGTCGAGCAGCGCGTAAAGCAGGTCCACCACGACATTCAGCAGGACGAAGGTCGTCGCAATCAACAGCACCGCTCCCTGGATGACGGGGTAATCCCGCGCCAGCACGGCATCCACCAGCAGCCGTCCGACCCCCGGCCAGGCGAAGACGGTCTCGGTCAGCACGGCGCCGGAGAGGAGCGTCCCCAGCTGCAGGCCGACGACCGTGACCACCGGGATCAGGGCGTTGCGCAAGGCGTGCCGGCGGACCACGGCCGGTTCGGCCACGCCCTTGGCCCGCGCCGTCCGGACATAGTCCTGGCGCAGCACTTCCAACATGGCCGAGCGTGTCATGCGGGCGATGAGCGCCGCGGACGCCGTGCCCAGCGTGATCGCGGGGAGGATGAGGTGCCGCCAGGTCTCGTGGCCGATCGCGGGCAACCACTGCAGCCGCACGGCGAAGATGAGGATGAGGTTCAGGCCCAGCCAGAACACCGGCATCGAGACGCCGGCCAGGGCCAGGATCATGAGCAGGGAGTCTGCCCAGGAGAGGTGTCGCGTGGCGGAGACGATGCCCGCGGGGATACCGATGAGCAGGGCCACGACCATGCTGGCCAGAGCCAGGCGGACCGTGCGCGGGAAGCGCTGGGCAAGTTCCTCCGTCACCGGGGCGCTGTTGAACAGCGATCGGCCGAGATTCCCCCGCACGGCGTTGCCGAGGAAGATGCCGTACTGGACCACCAGCGGGCGGTCCAGGCCGAGGGAGTGGCGGATCTCCTGGACCACCTCGGCCGTCGCCGCCTGCCCCGCCATCAACAGCGCCGGATCGCCCGGGATGAGCCGGATCATAGTGAAGACGACGAGGGAAACGCCGAGCAGGACGGGCAGGGCCAACAGCAGCCGCTTCACCAGATAGACGGACATCCCACGTGTACGATACGCGGCGACGGAGCCAGAGGCAACCGCCCCCCGGCGCCGTCGCCGCTCGATACCGCAGCGCCTACCGGCTGAATCTCGCGTTCATGGCCAGGACGCGCTCGGTGGGGTGTACCAGCAGCCCCGTGACCTCGCGGCGCAGCCCCGTGATCTGCGACTCGCTGTGCAGGAACAGCCAGGGCGCATCCTGCATGATCAGCTCCATCGCCTGCTTGTAGGTCGCCGCGCGCCGCGCCGGATCGGTGATGGCGCGCGCCTGGTCCAGCAGGCCGTCCACGCGCTCGTTCTTGTAGAAGAAGCGCCCGGACCCGCCCGGGGCCCACTGGCTGCTGTGGAACAGGCTGTACAGCCCGTAGTCGGCGTCGCCGGTGACCGTGCCCCAGCCGAGCATGAACATCTCGATGTCGGTCTGGTCTACGGGCCGGTTCGTGACCTGGAGGTAGGTGGCCCACTCCATCGTCACCAGCCGCGCGTTGATGCCGGCTTCGCGCAGTTGCGCCTGCACCGCGGCGGCCACCGCCGCGTCCTGCACGTAGCGACCGGTGGGATGGTGCAGCGTCACATTCAGCCCCTGGGGAAAGCCCGCCTCGGCCAGCAGTTGCCGTGCCCTGGCCAGGTCACGCGGGTAGCTCATGATCGGCGCGTAGCCCACGATCCCGGGGGCGATGGGCGCGTCGCTGACCCGGGCCGCGCCGCCCAGGATGGTCTGCACGATCGCCCGCTTGTCCACGGCGTAGTTGAACGCCTGGCGGACGCGCACATCGGTGAACGGGCGGCGCTGGTTGTTGAAGCCGATGTAGATCGTGCGCAGGCTGCTCGTGCGGTCCACGCGCACCGCGCGGTTGAGAGCCAGTCGCGACGTCTCCCGCGGCGGGACGCGCACCGCGACGTGGATCTGTCCCCCCTCCAGGGCCAGCACGCGCGCCCCGTCGTCGGGGATCACGCGCCAGACGATCTGGTCGATCACCGGTTTGTTTGGTCCCCAGTAGTCGGGATTCCGATCCAGGACGATGCGGTCCCCGCGCACCCATTCCCGGAACCGATAGGGCCCGGTGCCCACCGGTGCCGCGCCGTAGGGCATCCCCTGGGGCGGTCGCATTCCGCCCGCCCGTTCCACCGCCGCTGGGCTGTGGATCCCGACGAAGTCATGGGTCAGGTGCGCCAGGAGCGGCACAAAGGGACGGCCGGTCGTGATCCGCACGGTGTTGACATCAACGACATCCACGGAGGTGATCTCGCTCAACAGGAAGCGGAAGGTCACCCGGTTCTCCGGGTTGCGGAAGTAGTCCAGGTTCCACTTTACCGCCGCGGCGTCCAAGGGGGTGCCGTCGTGAAATCGGATCCCGCGGCGCAGCCGGATGGTCAGCTGGCGGCCGTCGGGCGACAGGCGGTGGGATTCGGCCAGCAGCGGCTCGATCTTGCCGTCGGGGGTGAGTTTGAACAGCGTCTCCACCACGTGTGCCATCGTCTCGCTGTCCGGAGCCGCGCTGGCGTAGAAACTCAACGTGACCGCATCGGCGCCCCGGCCGATGATCAGGGTGCCGCCCGACTGCTGGGCGAACGAGGGCGCCACCAGGACCGTCGCCACGACCGCCGCGGCGAACAGGGCAACAAGGCGTGTCTGCACGGGCATCCCTCCTACGGAGAAGTTGGGTCAACAGATTCGGAGCGCAGGAGCGCTCTCCTCCGCTGCGAAGGTATTGGACGGCACGAACGCCCGTGCTACGATGGGGACCGTTGTGCCGGTCCGCCCGTTCGCGAGGGCGGTGGGGAGGTGGAGGATGGAGACGATCGGGCACCACTACATCGCCGAGGCCTCCGGGTGCAACCCGGAGATCATCGGGAAGGTCGAGCTCGTGGAACAGATCCTGGTCCGGGCCGCGGAGATCGCCGGGGTGCAGGTGTGGTCGATCTCCTTCCACCGCTTCAACCCCAACGGGGTTTCCGGCGTCGTCGTGATTTCGGAGTCGCACCTCTCGGTCCACACCTGGCCGGAAGTGGGCTATGCCGCCCTGGACATCTTTACCTGCGGCGACACCAGCAAGCCGGAGGAAGCGGTGCAGTGGGCGTTGCAGCAGTTCGGCGCGACCAACGTCCACATCACCGAGGTGACGCGCGGGCTGGAGGAAGGCGACCGGGTCTTCTTCCACAGCATCGTCACCTGGGAGGAGGACCTCCTCAAGCGGGCGGTGAACGGGCAGGCCCGGTCGCGCGGCCGCCGACGCCGCGCCCCGGCCAAACCGAAGGCCTAGCATCCCGACGGGGAACCCCGGGGAGGATCCCGGGCCTCGCCGGCCGTCTTCGACCGTTCCGTCGTCTGACCGATGATCCCGACGGGCCGGGAGCACTCGGACCGGCCCGGGTGCACCTGACCCGTGTAGGTTCACGAACGCGTCCCAGAGAAGTGTAGGTTCGTACCGCCGTCGATGGATACCGAGCGCCTCGTCCACGCCCTGCGTGAAACGGTCCGCGGCGAAGTCCGCTTCGATCTCGTCTCCCGGACGCTTTACAGCACCGACGCCAGCATCTACCAGATCATGCCCATCGGGGTGGTCATCCCCCGCGGTCCCGAAGACATCGCGGCCACGCTGCGCATCGCCGTGGAGGAAGGCGTCCCCGTCCTGCCCCGCGGTGGGGGGACCAGTCTGGCCGGCCAGGCCGTCGGCCGGGCCATCGTCCTGGACTGTTCGAAGTACATGAACCGCCTCCTCGAAGTGGATCCGGCCGCGCGGTGGGCGCGCCTTGAGCCGGGTCTGGTGCAGGACGACCTGAACGCGGCCGCGGGGCGGGCCGGGCTGCGCCTCGGTCCCGACACGGCGACGAGCAACCGGGCCACGCTGGGCGGGATGATCGGGAACAACTCCTCCGGCGCCCGGTCCATCGTCTACGGGAAGACTTCGGATCACGTCCAGGAGCTCACGGTCCTCCTCATCGACGGGACGGAGCTGCGCCTGCGACGGCCAACGCCTCAGGCCCTGGGCCAGAGCGCGCCGACGGCCGGCCGGGAAGGCGAGCTGTATCGCACGGCCGCCCGCCTGGCCCGGGAACACCAGGACGAGATCCGGCGGCGCTTCCCCAGGATCCTCCGCCGGGTCAGCGGCTACAACCTGGATCTGCTGGTCGACGATCCGACAGACCTGGTCGGCCTGATGGTCGGTTCGGAGGGCACGCTCGGCGTCGTGACGGAGGCCCGGGTCGGCCTCGTGCCCAGGCCGGCGCACGCGGCGGTCACCGTGATCCATTTCTCCGACCTCTTCGCGGCCTTCGAGGCGGTCCCGGCGATCCTCAGCCACGGGCCGTCGGCGGTCGAGCTGATCGACCGGATGGTCCTGGAGATGACCCGCGCCCAGCGCGAGTACGCCCGGCGGATGACCTTCGTGCAGGGCGATCCCGATGCGCTGCTCATCGTGGAGGTGTCCGGCGACGATCCCGAGGAGCTGCGGGGGAGACTGGGCGCGCTGGAGGCGGAGCTGCGCCGGGCGGGGATGGGCGAGGCCTTCATCCGGGCCCTCGACCCCGCGGACCAGGAGAACATCTGGCGGGTGCGCAAGGCGGGGCAGGGGCTGCTCCAGGGCGTCAAGGGCGACAGCAAGCCGATCACCTTCGTGGAGGACACCGCCGTGGCGCCGGCGCACCTGGCGGCCTACATGCGCCGGTTTCGCGAGATCCTGGACCGTCACGGCGTCCCGGCCGCCTTCTACGCCCACGCCAGCGTGGGATGCATCCACGTCCGGCCGCTCATCAATCTCAAGGACCGGCAGCAGATCGAGACGATGAAGGCCATCGCCCGCGAGGTGGGGGAGCTCGTCATCGAGTTCGGCGGCGCGATGAGCGGCGAACACGGCGACGGGCTGGTCCGCTCCTGGTTCGTGGAGCGGTTCTTCGGGCCCCGGATCTACGCCGCGTTCCGGGAGATCAAGCGGGCGTTCGATCCCCCGGGGCTGATGAACCCCGGGAAGATCGTGGACGGCCCGCCGATGGATGCCTCGCTGCGGTACGGGCCCGAGTACAGGACCGTGCCCGTGGCCACCGTGTTCGACTGGTCGCGCGACGGCGGCTTCGCCCGGGCCGTCGAGTTGTGCAGCGGCGTGGGGGCCTGTCGCAAGACCGGAGAGGGAACGATGTGTCCCTCCTACATGGTGACCCGCGAGGAGGAACACAGCACCCGCGGCCGGGCCAATCTGCTGCGCGCCGTGCTCTCGGGCCTCCTCCCGCCCTCGGAGCTCAGCGGGCGGCGCCTCTACGAGGCCCTCGACCTCTGCCTGGAGTGCAAGGGCTGCAAGGCGGAGTGTCCGGCCAACGTGGATATGGCGAAGCTGAAGAGCGAGTTCCTGGCCCGCTACCACCAGGCCCACGGCCTGTCGCTGCGGGCCTGGGCCTTCGGGAACTTCCGCACCGTCGCCCGGCTGGCGCACGCCTTCCTGCCGGTCTCGTCGTGGCTCGCGGTGTCCCGTCCGATGCGCTGGATGATGGAGGTTGCGGTCGGCGTGGACCGCCGGCGTCCGCTGCCGCCGCTTGCGCGCCCCACCTTCCTGCGCTGGTGGCGGGGGCGGGCGGCGCGCCGGAGCGGCGCGGCCGGTCGGCAGGCCCGGGGATCCCGCGGGCCGGTGGCGCTCTTCGCCGACACCTTCACGATCTACACCGCTCCGTCGATCGGCCGGGCCGCCGTGGAGCTGCTGGAGGCCTTCGGCTACGACGTCCTGCTGGCCCCGGCGGGGTGTTGCGGGCGGACGATGATCAGCAAAGGCCTGCTGGGACAGGCCCGGCGCGCCGCCGCCCGGAACGTCGACACCCTCCTGCCCCTGGTCCGGGCGGGCGTGGCGATCGTGGGCCTGGAGCCGAGCTGCCTGCTCACGTTCCGGGACGAGGTCCCCGACCTCGTCCCCGGCGACGGGGCCCGGGCGGTGGCCGCGCAGGCGCTGCTCATCGACGAGTTCCTGGCCCGCGAGCACGCCCGCACCCCGCTGCCGCTGGCAGGGATCGGCGCCGGTCGCCGCATCCTGCTGCACGGCCACTGCCATCAGAAAGCCCTGGCAGGCCTGCAGTCCGCCCGCGAGGTGCTCCGCGTCGCCGGGTTCGCCGTCGACGAGGTGGACTCGGGGTGTTGCGGGATGGCCGGATCCTTTGGATTCGAGCGGGAGCATTATGATCTCTCGATGGCCGTGGGCGAGCGACGGCTCCTCCCCGCCGTCCGCCGCCTCCCGGAGGACGCGGCGGTGGTGGCGATGGGGATCTCGTGCCGCCAGCAGATCGAGCACGGGACCGGTCGCCGGGCGCTGCACCTGGTTGAGCTGCTGAACGCGGCGCGGCTGGACGATGCGCGGCGTGGCTGAGGCCGCCGCCGCACCGCGGCCGCGCGGGGCGGGATTCGACGCCCCGGCGCTGTGGGCCGCCACCGGCGCCCATTTCCTCAACGACTTCTACGTGGCGTTCCTTGCGCCACTGCTGCCGCTCGTGGTCGCCCGCTTCAACCTGTCTCTGGCGCTCGCCGGGTTGCTGGCCACCGTCCTGACGACCTCGGCGGCGATGTCCCAGCCTTTCTTCGGGGTGATCGCCGACCGGCTGCGCGTCCGGATCTTCGTCGTGGCCGGCCCCACCCTCACCGTGGCGACAATGGGCCTCATGGGCCTGGCGCCGTCCTACGCCTGGCTCATCGTGCTCCTCCTCCTCGCCGGCACGGGGACAGCCTCCTTCCACCCCCAGGGCGCGTCCACGGCGGGCGAAGCCAGCGGGCGGCGGAAGGGGGCGGGGCTGTCTCTCTTCGTCGCCGCCGGGGAGCTGGGCTATGCGCTGGGCCCGCTGGTCATCGTGATCGTCGTAGCCTCCTGGGGTCTGGGCGCGACGTGGATGGTGGCCGTTCCGGGCGTGCTGGCCTCCCTCCTCCTCTGGCGTCTGATCCCTCCGCACCGCGATCCGCCCCCGCGCCCCGCCGGGCAGACGCTGCGCCGCGACCTGCTGGAGGCCCTCCGCCCCCTGGCCGTCCTCTGGTTCATCGTCGTGCTGCGCAGCATCGTCATCTCGTCGTACCAGACCTTCATCCCCCTGCTGCTGAACGCGCGCGGAGGCTCGATCGTCGCCGGCGGAGTCGCGGTCTTCCTCTTCGGGGGCATCGGAGCCATCGGCGGCATCTCGGGCGGGACGCTCTCCGACCGCCTGGGGCGGAAGCGCATGATGGCGCTGTCGCTTATCCTGAGCACGCCGTTGCTGTTCGCCTTCATCCACGCCCGGGGCCCGTGGGCGTACGTCTTCCTGGCCGCGGGCGGGGTCGCGATCTACCTCTCGGCCGCCGTGACGATCGTGATGGCACAGGAGTTGATGCCCCACCGGGCGAGCGTGGCCAGCAGCATCGTGATGGGGCTGGCCTGGGGCACCGCCGGGCTCTCCCTGACCGCGGTGGGCGCCCTCGGAGACGCCATCGGCCTGGAGCGGACCCTGATCGGGGTTCTGGGGCTGTCCGGGGTGGCGCTGGTGGCGGTGCTGTTCCTCCCCGCGGCGCCGCGCGCCGGGTCCACGCCGGCCTGAGGGAACCTGCGGGTCAGGCCTCCGGTTCGAACAACTCGATGATGTTGCCGTCGGGATCGGCCAGCCGCGCCATCCGGCCGCCGTCCACGGTGCGGGGTGGACTGATGACGCGGGCGCCGCGGCGCTTCGCGTCGTTGAAGGTGACCTCCACATCGGCCACCTGGAAGGTGATCTGCATCGTGCCCGCCCCCCCGGGCTGCTCGCGCGGCTTCACCGCCAGCACCGGCCCGTCGGTGCGGAACTCCACGCTGCGGTCGGACTTGGTGATCACGGTCAGTCCGAGGATGTAGGAGTAGAAATTCACCGACTTCTTCATGTCGGAGGCCAGAATGGCGACCTGCAACACCTGGTCCAGCATCGAGATTAAGGATTCACCTCCGTTGTGAGATTGGTGTTCACCGCGAGATCGGCGTGACCACGCAGGTGGTGGTGCGGGTCACGCCCGGCGCCTGCTGGATGCGTGAGATGATCAGCCGTCCCAGGGCGTCCATGTTGTCCGCTTCGACGAAGGCGATGACGTCGGTGGGACCGGTGACGGCGTGGGCCGCGCTGACCCCGGGAATGGACTGGATGCGCGCCAGGGCTTCGCCCGCCTGTCCGGGCATCGTTCGCACCAGGACGTACGCCTGTACCGACATTTCTTCCACCCCCTTCGCAGGGCTCCTCCGCTTCGGCTAATAGGACAGGGTCATGACGAGCAGGTCCACGACGATGCGCTGCGCCAGCACAAGGAGCAGGATGGCCACCATCGGGGAGAGATCCAGTCCGCCGGCCGGGGGCAGGATCCGGCGGAGCGGCGCCAGCACCGGCGCCGTGGCGCGGTCCACGAACCGCACGGCGGGGTGACCGCGGTCGATGCCGGGCACCCAGCTCAGGATGACGCGGAGCAGCAGGAGGACGTAGAAGGCCTGGAAGAGCAGGTTGACCAGCCCGATGAGGCTCACGGCGGCGTCCCCTACCCCTGAATTCCATCGGCCTGCGGGGGATTTCCTGTCAGCCGGCGCCGCCCGGGCGCAGAGCCAAGGGCCCGGCAGGTTCGTCCCTGCCGGGCCCTTGGGGCGACGTCGTGTTCGCGTTTAGAGCGGGACGACGTTCGCGGCCTGGGGTCCCTTCTTGCCGTCGACGATGTCGAACTGCACCTGCTGGCCTTCCTGCAGCGTGCGGAACCCGTCGGCCTGGATGGCAGTGTAGTGGACGAAGACGTCCTTGCCACCCTCCACGGAGATGAAGCCGTAGCCCTTCTCCGCGTTGAACCACTTCACGGTCCCAGTGACCATCTGGCGTGTTGCTCCTTTCCTTGCAAGCGTACAGATACGGGCACAACGAGCCTGTGACCTGTCCGGGCCAGCGTATCATGGCGCCGCAAGCGTGTCAACGCAGCAGCAGCAGTACCCGACGGCCCGCCGCGCCCTTGACGGATGGGACCCCCCGTGCTATAAACACAGCCAACTGAATACGGCGCTCCTTATCAAGAGCGGGTGAGGGACGGGCCCGATGACCCCCGGCAACCTGCGCGGACCCGCGCGAGGTGCCAATTCCCGCGGACCAATTCCGAGAGATAAGAGGGACGCGCACCCCTCCAGGAATTGGAGGGGTGTGTTGTTTCTCGGAGGCGATCAACAGAGACGATGAGGCGATCGAGCATCGGACCGGTGGGCCGGGGCTCCGCCGGCTGGGCGACGCCGGGAGCGCGGAGGTGATCGTTCGCGTCCGCGTGCCGGCGTCCACGGCCAACCTCGGGCCGGCTTTCGATGTCCTGGGCGTGGCGCTGACGCTGCACAACGAGGTGGAGCTCGAGCCGGGAGAGGCGACGACGGTGGTCGTGCGGGGCGAGGGGGAAGGGACGCTCCCTCCCACCGCGGCCAACCTCGTGGCGCGCGCGGCCGGGGGCGTGGCCCGGGCGGCGGGTGTGGCGCGGCAGTTCTCGATCCGCTGCCGTAACCGCATCCCGCTGGGACGAGGGCTGGGGAGCAGTGCCGCGGCGATCGTCGGCGGTGCCGTCGCGGCGAACGAAGCGTTGGGCCGGCCCCTTTCCACCGGGGCGCTGCTCGAGTTGGCCTGGAAGATGGAAGGCCATCCGGACAATGTCGCGGCCGCCCTGCTGGGGGGTGTCGTGCTGGTGGACGTCTCTTCGGGGTCGGTGGCCTGGACCCGTTTGTTGCCGCGGTGGGAGCTGGAGTTCGTCGTCGCCGTGCCGGAGTTCTCCGTGGCCACCGGGGCGGCGCGGGCCGCCCTCCCGGCAGCCGTACCGCTGCGCGATGCCGTGGCCAACCTGGCCCGGACCGCCCGCCTGGTCGCGGCCTTCGCCACCGGGCAGCCGGAGCTGCTGCGCGGCGCCTTCGACGACACGCTCCACCAGCCGTACCGCAGCGCCCTGGTGCCCGGGATGCAGGCGGTGATCCGGGCGGCGAACGAGGCCGGCGCCTATGGGGCGGCGCTGTCGGGCTCGGGGCCGACGGTCGTTGCCCTGGCGCCGGCAGGCGGAGGCGAGGCCGTCGGCCGGGCCATGGTGGAGGCCTTCGCCGCGGCCGGCCAGACCGCGGCGGCGAAGGTGCTCCAGATCGATGACGCGGGGGCCACGGTCGTGGACAGAGAGACACCGATGCGCCTTGGGGAGGGCGGCGATGGCGGCACAGCGCCTGCGATGTCGTGAGTGCGGGGCCACCTATCGGGCCGATCCGCTCTACGTCTGCGAGCGGTGCTTCGGACCGTTGGAGGTCGTCTACGACTACGACCGGCTGGCCGGGCAGCCGCTGCGGCGCCGCTTCGAGTCCGGGCCGCCGTCCATCTGGCGCTACGAGCCGCTGCTGCCCGTGGACCGCGTCCCGGAGATCGATCTCCAGCCGGGATGGTCTCCGCTCCTTCACGCGCCGCGGCTCGGACGGGAGCTGGGCCTCAGACAACTCTACATCAAGAACGACGGCGTCAACCCGACCTGGTCCTTCAAGGACCGGGTGGTCGGAGTGGCCGTGGCGGCCGCGCGTCACTTCGGCTTCGAGGTGGTGGCCTGCGCGTCCACGGGAAATCTCGCCCACGCCGTCGCCGCCCACAGCGCGCGGGCCGGTCTGCGGGCCTGTGTCTTCATCCCGCGGGGACTGGAGCGCGGCAAGGTCGTGGCCTCCGCCGCCTACGGACCGACCATTGTCGAAGTGGACGGGACCTACGACGAGGTGAACCGTCTTTGCGCGGAGATCGCCGAAGAGCATCCCTGGGCTTTCGTCAACGTCAACCTCCGGCCCTACTACGCCGAGGGCGGGAAGACGCTCGGGTTCGAAGTCGCGGAGCAGCTGGGCTGGCGGGCTCCCGATCACGTCGTCGTGCCGGTCGCCTCCGGGAGTCTCCTGGTGAAGATCCACAAAGGGCTGCAGGAGTTCCGGCGGACCGGTGTGATCCCCGCCGGGGGCCACACGCGGGTGCACGGCGCGCAGGCGGCCGGCTGCAGTCCTGTGGCCCTGGCCTTCGCCGAGGGGCGTGACGAGGTCCGCCCGGTCCGGCCCCAGACCATCGCCCGGTCCCTGGCCATCGGTGCCCCGGCCGACGGGCGATATGTCCTGCGCATCGCGCGGGAGACCGGCGGGCGCGTCGTCGCCGTATCCGACGAGGAGATCGTGGACGCCATGCGCCTGCTGGCCGCCACTGAGGGCATCTTCACCGAAACCGCGGGCGGCGTGACGATCGGCGTCCTGCGGGCGCTGGCCGCCGAAGGCGTCTTCGGCCCGGACGATGTCGTCGTGGCCTACATCACCGGCATCGGCCTGAAGACGCTGGAGGCGGTCGAAGAGCGCCTGGCGCCGCCGATCCGCATCCCCCCGACGCTGCGCGACTTCGAGCGCGCCGTCCTGGACCTCGTGGGATAGCCCGGGCGCGCTTGGTGCCCGATGGTCTTGAGGCGATGGAGGGAAGAGCACCGATGGCCACCGTCCGGATCCCCGCTCCGCTGCGGAAACTGACCGGCGACCGGCGCACCGTCCAGGCCGCCGGGAACACCCTGAGCGAGCTCGTGGAGGACCTGGATCGCCAGTTTCCCGGCATGAAGGCCCGGCTGGTAGACGGCGAGGGCCAGGTGCTTGCTTTCGTCAACATCTTCGTCAACGATCAGGACATCCGGTTCCTGCAGGGACTGCAGACGCCCGTCGCCCCGGACGCGGAGGTGGCCATCATCCCCGCCATGGCCGGAGGTTAGCCGGGCGGCCTGTGCCGCTGACGCGGGCGGACGACCGCGCGGCGGCCGGCCGCGCTATAGTGAGGAGGGATGGCCCGCGAACAGTCCGGCCAGACCCAACGAGGCAACGTTCGTCGAGTCGCGGCGCCCGTGACCTCTCGATCCGCAGGGATCCTGCTCCTGGCCCTTCTGGCCGCGTCCGGCTGCCGGCCGTCCGCGCCCGCCGAGGTCTCCGTCTTCTTTACCCGCGCCGAGGGGAATGCGTTCGTGGTGGCGGAAGTCCGGCGGGCGGTCCCCCGGGGGAGTCCCGAGACCCTGCTGCGGGCCGCCTTCGAGGAGCTCCTGCGGGGACCGACGGCGGAGGAGCAACGGGACGGCCTGATCAGCGCCATTCCTCCGGGGACCACCCTGCGCCGCCTCCGGATCGTGGACGGAGTGGCCGAGGTGGACTTCTCCCGGGAATTTGAAGCCGGAGGCGGCAGCGCCAGCATGCTGGGGCGATTCTGGCAGGTGGTCTACACCGGAACCCAGTTTCCCCAGGCCCGGCGCGTGCAGATTTTGATCGACGGCGAGCGACGGGAGGCCATGGGCGGAGAGGGCGTGGTCATCGAGGAGCCGGTCGGCCGCCCACCGACGCCGCCCCGGTTCTAGCGCCGGGGGCGAGCGCAGGAAAGATCGGGGAGTCGGGGAATCCCCCAACCATCACCGCTGCGGTGTGCCGTTCATGCCGAGCGAAGTCTTCGCCGAAGATCTCGAGAGGCTGCTGGAGCAGCTGGAAGGGGTGGCTGCGGCACGCATCGTCGCCACCGACGCAGGCGAGATCGACCGCATCTACGTGACTGCGTCGGGCGAGAGCGACGAGGCGAAGGTGCGCCAGATGGTGGCCGCCGCCCTCATGTCCCGGTACTCTCTGGCCGTCGATGCCTGGCGGATCCGCGTCGCCCGGCTGCGCGAGGCGCGCCCGGCGTCTCCCCGCTGGTCCCTGCACAGGGTGGAAGAGGTTCTCACGGCCACACAGACGCGCGTCACCGTGGAGTTGCGATCCGAGGACTCGGGCCGGGCGCCGCGGATCGGCACGGCGCGGGGGCCCACCGATGCGGCCGGCCGGCTGCGCACGGCGGCCCAGGCGGTCCTCGATGCTTTGAAGCCGTCTTTCGAAGAGGACGAGCGTCGGGCCCTGGTCGAGGCGATCCTGCCCGTGACCCTTGCTACGGGGAGGGCCGTGCTCGTGGCCGTTTCGGTCACCGGCGCCTCCACCGCCGAGCGCTACGTCGGTGCGGCGCTGGTAGAAGGCAGTGAGGCTGAGGCCGTGATCGCGGCCACCCTCGATGCCGTCGGCAAGCGGGGAGCGCCCCATCGGGGGCGGGGGTGGATGATGCGGGACCGTCGTGAAGAACTGGAGTCGATGGAGGCGCACTACCGCCGCCTGCGGGAGCCGCAGCGGCTGATGCCCCGGCCGGCCCGTGCTCCCCACGAGAGGGGTCCGGACGATCTGGGGGCGGAGCCCCCGACGGGCGGACCGGAGCCGCCGGACCGCCCCGAGGCCCCCTCCGTCGAAGGGTTCGTCTCCGAGACGTTTACAGCCGAGGAACGACCCGCCGGCCGCCCGTCCCTTCCGCCCGCGCCCGACACCGGCCGGGGGGAGGAGGGCGTCACCACGCTGGAGCAGATCAGACCCGAGCGTCAGGGAGGTGTCGAGGTGGCCCAGCCGATGAACCGTGTGACCCCTTCGCCCAGGAGTTCGATGGAGGACGATTTCCTCCGCCACCTGGTGGCCACGGCGACGCCGGTGCACATCCGATGCCGCGACGGATACGAAATTCTCGGCGGCGTCGTCCGGGAGTTCGGGACCTACAGCCTGCAGGTGGAGACCGATGCCGGCCGGGAGCTGGTCTTCAAGCACGGGATCATCTCCATCCGGCCGATGAGCGCGAGGTCCGTTGGCTGACGACCGCATTGCCGACCTCCGGGCGCGCAAGGCGCGCATTCGCGGACTCGGCGGTCCCGAGCGGATCGAGCGGCAGCACGCGGCGGGGAAGCTGACCGCCCGCGAGCGCATCGATCTCCTCCTCGATCCCGGATCCTTCGTCGAGCTGGACATCTTCGTCACCCATCAGGCCCGCCACTTCGGCATGGAGAAGACGGAGGCCCCGGCCGACGGCGTGGTCACCGGCTACGGGACCATCGACGGCCGGCCGGTCTACCTCTTCTCCCAGGACTTTACCGTGCTGGGCGGATCCCTGGGCGAGGCGCATGCGGCGAAGATCTGCAAGGTGATGGACCTGGCCCTGCGCACCGGCGCCCCGGTGATCGGCCTCAACGACTCGGGGGGAGCGCGCATCCAGGAAGGCGTGGCCAGCCTGGGCGGCTACGCGGAGATCTTCTATCGGAACACGCTGGCCAGCGGGGTCATCCCGCAGATCTCGGCCATCATGGGACCCTGCGCCGGCGGGGCGGTGTACTCTCCGGCGATCACCGACTTTACCATCATGGTCCGGGGCACCAGCTACATGTTCGTCACCGGCCCCCAGGTGGTGCGCGCCGTCACCCGCGAGGATGTCGGCTTCGAGGAACTGGGCGGGGCCGAGGTCCACGCCCGGCGCAGCGGCGTGGCGCACTTCGTCGCCGAGGACGACGCGGAATGCCTGCAGCTCATCCGCCGGCTGCTCGGCTACCTCCCGTCCAACAACCTCGACGATCCGCCCCGCGGGCCCTCCACGGACGACCCGCAGCGCATGGACGAGGCCTTGAACACCCTGGTCCCCGAAGACCCCGCCCGGCCCTACGACATGCTGGAGGTGATCCGCCGCATCGTGGACCACGACTCCTTCCTCGAAGTGCAGCCCCACTACGCGCAGAATCTGATTACCGGTTTCGCCCGGCTGGACGGGAGGCCGGTCGGGATCGTCGCCCAGCAACCCGCGGTGCTGGCCGGCGTGCTGGACATCGCCTCCTCCACGAAGGGGGCGCGCTTTGTCCGGTTCTGCGACGCCTTCAACATTCCGCTGGTGACCTTCGTGGACGTGCCGGGCTTCCTGCCCGGCGTGGAGCAGGAACACGGCGGGATCATCCGTCACGGCGCCAAACTGCTCTTCGCCTACTGCGAGGCCACCGTGCCCAAGCTGACGGTGATCACCCGCAAGGCCTACGGCGGCGCCTACGACGTTATGTCCAGCAAGCACGTCCGGGGCGATCTCAATCTGGCCTGGCCCACCGCCGAGGTCGCGGTGATGGGCCCGGAGGGCGCCATCGAGATCATCTTCCGCAAGGAGCTCAGCGAGGCCGAGGACCCCGCCGCGCTGCGCGCCCGTCTGGTGGCCGACTACCGCGCTCAGTTCGCCAACCCCTACGTGGCCGCCGCGCGGGGATACCTGGACGACGTCATCGAGCCCCGGGAGACCCGGCCGCGCCTGATTTCCGCGCTGGCCGTGCTCGCCGCCAAGCGTCAGTCGCTTCCGCGCAAGAAGCACGGGAATATCCCCCTGTAGCCGACGGTCGGGGGAGAGGAGGGAGACGGGCCGCGGGTAGAACAGTGTACCCAGTTCTCCCCACGGTGGTGGCCATGCCGGAAAGCACGACAACCCTGCGTCTCGAGTACGTGTCCGCCGGCGACGGGAAGTTCCGCGACTGGCTGCGGCGGTACCGGGAGGAAATTACCGGCGAACCCCCGCCGGAGGAGTGGCTGGACGCCTACATCCGGCACATCTTCAGCGAGCAGGGCAAGAGCCGCCACATCTGGTGGGCCCTGGACCACGCGCGTCCGGTGGGCTTCGCCGTGGCCATCATCTCCCCTCCGGTCGCGGGGAATCCGCGCCCCCAGGGCACGATCGCCGAATTCTTCATCTATCCCGAGTACCGGCGCGAGGGCTACGGCCGGCGGATGGCCGAGGCGGTGATCGAGTTTCTCCGGAGCCGGGGAGTGCAGGATATCCACGCCTCCGTGACCCGCAACAACGTCCGCGGGCTGCGCTTCTGGGAATCCTGCAGTTTCGAGATCTCGCGGTACGTCCTCGTGCACCGCCCCGGGCTGCGGCGCGAGGAGGAAGAGGACGAGGACGAGCTCTAGTCGCCGTCCCTGGTCGGTGCTCATCGCCAACCGGGGAGAGATCGCCCTGCGGGTCATCCGGGCCTGCCGCGAGCTCGGGTATCGCGCCGTCGCCGTCTATTCTCCGGTGGACCGGACCGCTCCCCACGCCGTCTTCGCCGATGAGGCCCACCCGCTGCCCGGCGACTCCCCCGCCGACAGCTACCTGAACATCGGGACGCTGATCGAGATTGCCCGTGCCGCCCGGGTGGACGCCGTCCACCCGGGCTACGGATTCCTGGCCGAGAACCCCGCCTTTGCCCGGGCCTGCGAGCAGGCCGGATTGGCCTTTGTCGGGCCGCCGTCCGATGTCCTGGCGATCTGCGGTGACAAGGCGCGGACGCGGGCCCAGGTCGCCGCCGCGGGCGTGCCCGTGCTGCCCGGCACCGCTCCCCTGGACGACGAGGAGGTGTCCGGGGCGGCCCTCCGGATCGGCTTTCCGCTGCTGGTCAAGGCCGCCGGCGGCGGCGGCGGCAAGGGCATTCACCTCGTCCGGTCGGCCGACGAGTTGGGGAATGTGGTGCGCCTGGCCCGCGGCGAGGCGCAGGCCGCCTTTGGCGACAGCCGGATCTATCTCGAACGCTGGCTGCCGGGGGCGCGACACATCGAGGTCCAGGTGCTCGCCGACGGGACCGGCCGCGTGCTGGCGCTGGGGGAGCGGGACTGTTCGGTGCAGCGCCGTCACCAGAAGCTCATCGAGGAGTCGCCGGCCCCCTCCCTCGACCCCCCGATGCGCCAGCGGCTCCTGCGCTTTGGGGTGACCGCCGCCGAAGCGATCGGCTACCGCGGGGCCGGCACCGTGGAGTTCCTGGTGGGCGGGGAGGAGTGCTATTTCCTCGAGATCAACGCGCGCCTGCAGGTGGAACATCCCGTGACCGAGGTCGTCACCGGGATCGATCTCGTGGCCGAGCAACTCCACATCGCGCGCCACGGCGCGATGAGCGTCCGGGAGGCCCCCGCCCCGCGCGGCCATGCCCTGGAGTGCCGCATCAGCGCCGAGGATCCCCACCAGGGCTTTCTGCCCTCCCTGGGGCGGATTACGGCCGTGCGGGAACCCGGCGGTCCCGGAGTTCGGGTGGACAGCGGTCTGGCCCCGGGCCTCGAGGTGACGCGCCACTACGATCCGCTGCTCGCCAAGGTCATCACCTGGGGGCCGTCGCGCAGGACGGCGATGGCGCGGATGCGGCGCGCCCTGGAGGAGATGGTCGTGGACGGCGTGGCCACCACGATCCCCTTCCACCTCTGGGCGCTGGCCGATCCGGAGTTCGTCGCGGCCCGCCACACCACGGCCTTCGTCTCGCGGTGGGAGGCGCACAGGCCGGGCCGCCACGAGCGCACGGCGATCATCGCCGCCGCCGCGGCGGCCTTCCTCCGGGAGCAGGAACCCCGACTCCCCGCCGCCGTTCCCCCCGGGGGCTGGCTTCGGGCCGCCCGCGAAGAGGGGTTGCGGGGTGGCTGAATACGTGGTGAGCCACGGAGGCCGTGCTCATGTGGTCACGGTGGAGCGCGACGGGGATCGCCTGCGCGTGACCCTGGACGGCCAGCCCTGTCTGGTGACCCTGGAGCGGTACCTCGGAGCCACCTGCTTTCTCCTGGGCGAAGGATCCCTGAGGACGCCGGTCGTCATCCGGTCCACGGCCGGAGAGCACCTGGTCGAGATCGGGGACGAGCAGTACCGGCTGCAGGTGGAGCCGCGCCTGCCCATTGCGCGCCGGGGAGGCGGTCCTGCCGCGGCGGGACCGCAGGAACTCCGCGCCCCGATGCCCGGGCTGGTCGTGGCCGTGGAGGTCGCCGCCGGCGATGCGGTCAGCGCCGGACAGGTCCTGCTCATCATCGAGGCCATGAAGATGCAGAGCGAGATCCGGGCCCCCGCCTCCGGTCGTGTCCTCTCCCTCGGCGTTCGGCCCGGCGAGGAGGTGGCGGGGGGAGCGGTGCTGGCGGTGATCGAACCTACGGGGTAGCGGACGATGGACGAGGCAAAGCGGTCCTCCAGGATCGAGACGGCCGACGGCATCGAGATCAAGACCGTGTTCACGCCGGCCGACGTCCCCGCGGGGGAGTCCGGCCGGCCCGGCGAGTTCCCCTATACGCGGGGGATCCATCCCACGATGTACCGCGGCCGGCTGTGGACGATGCGCCAGTACGCCGGCTACGGCACGGCGGAGGAGACGAACCGCCGCTTCCACCTCCTCCTGAGCGAAGGCCAGACCGGGCTCTCCGTCGCCTTCGACCTGCCCACCCAGATGGGCTACGACTCCGACCACCCGCAGGCCGAGGCCGAGGTGGGCAAGGCCGGCGTGGCCGTCGACACCCTGGCCGATATGGAGACGTTGCTGCAGGGGATCCCGCTTGACCGCGTGACGACCTCCATGACGATCAACGCCACGGCGGCGATCCTGCTGGCGATGTACATCGTCGTGGCCGAGCGCCAGGGGATCCCGCCGTCGTCCCTGGGCGGCACCGTGCAGAACGACATCCTCAAGGAGTACATCGCCCGGGGGACCTACATCTTCCCGCCCGGACCGTCCCTCCGCCTGGTGACGGACGTCTTCCGGTACTGCGCCGACCATCTGCCCCGGTGGCACCCGATCAGCGTCAGCGGCTACCACATCCGCGAGGCGGGAGCGACCGCCGTGCAGGAGGTGGCCTTTACGCTGGCGGACGGCCTGACGTATCTGCGGGCCGCGGTCGACGCCGGTCTGGACGTGGACCGCATCGCGCCGCGCCTCAGCTTCTTCTTCGCGGCGCAGATGAACCTGCTGGAAGAAGTGGCGAAGTTCCGCGCCGCGCGCCGGCTGTGGGCACATCTGGTCCGCGACCGTCTCGGGGCGAAGGATCCGCGCTCGCAGATGCTGCGCTTCCACACCCAGACCGCCGGGGTGGCCCTCACCGCCCAGCAGCCGGAGAACAACGTCGTCCGCGTCACCCTGCAGGCCCTGGCCGCCGTGCTGGGAGGGACGCAGTCGCTCCACACCAACGCCATGGACGAGGCCCTGGCCCTGCCCACCGAGGCGTCCGCGCTGCTGGCGCTGCGCACGCAGCAGATCCTGGCCTTCGAGAGCGGCGTCGCCGAGACCGTCGATCCGCTGGGCGGCGCCTATGCGGTGGAATACCTCACCGCCGAGATCGAGCGGCGCGCCCGGGAGTTGATCGAGCAGTTGGAGGAAGCGGGGGGAATGCTTCGGGCCATCGAGAGCGGCCTGGTGCAGCGCCTGATCGCCGAAGCCGCCTACCGCGAGTCGCAGCGCATCGAGCGGGGCGAGCAGGTGGTGGTCGGCGTCAACCGCTTCACCACAGGCGAGACCGTCCGCCCCCGAATCCTGCGGGTGCCCGAGGAGGTGGTCCGGCGGCAGCAGGCCCGTCTGGCCGAGATCCGGCGGCGGCGCGACGGTGCCCTGGTGGAGCGCGCCCTCACCCGGTTGCGCGGGGCCGCGGCGGGTCGGGAGAACCTGATGCCCTTCATCCTCGATGCGGTGCGCGTCCATGCCACCCTGGGCGAGATCTGCGACGTGCTGCGTGCCGTCTTCGGCGTGCACCGTCCGGCCGTGACCGTTTAGGCCGTGGCCTTGATCGACGAGGCTCTTGCCGGTTCCCACCAGGCGCTGGCCCGGATCATCTCCCTGGTCGAGGATGGCGATCCGGAGGGGCAGGCGCTGCTGCGCCGCCTGCACCCGCGTACCGGGGGCGCCTACACCGTCGGGATCACCGGGCCGCCCGGGGTCGGCAAGAGCACCCTGGTGGACGCCCTGACCCGCCTGCTGCGCAGCCAGGGGGTGACGGTGGCCGTAGTGGCGGTGGATCCGACCAGCCCCTTCACCGGCGGGGCCCTGCTCGGCGACCGCATTCGCATGCAGGACCACGCCGTCGATCCCGGGGTGTTCATCCGCAGCATGGCGACGCGCGGGAGCCTGGGCGGACTGGCCCCGGCCACCTCCGATGTGGTCCGGGTCCTGGACGCCGCCGGCTTCCAGATCATCTTCATCGAAACCGTGGGCACCGGGCAGGCCGAAGTGGACGTCGTCGGCGCCGCCGACACCGTAGTCATCGTGCTCGTCCCCGGGTTGGGCGACACCGTGCAGACGATGAAAGCGGGAGTGATGGAGATCGGCGAGATCTTCGTGGTGAACAAGGCCGACCAGGGCGACGCCGACCGCACGGTGACCGAGGTGAAGATGATGCTGGCCCTGGCCCCGAAAAGGGGCGGGTGGGATCCCCCGGTGCTGCGGAGCGTCGCCGCGAACGGTGAGGGGGTGGCCGAGGTCCTCGAGGCCGTCCGGCGCCACCGGGCCTGGCAGGAGCAGGAGGCGAGGCTTCCGGCGCGCCGGCGCGAGCGGTGCCGCCGTGAGATCCTCCGCGCCGCCGAGCGGCGCCTGCAGGTCCGCCTGCTGGAGGTTGCCGCCCGCGGCCGCCGACTCGAGGATCTGACAGACCTGGTGGCGGCCGGGCGGCTCGATCCCGCCGCCGCCGCCGGGGAGTTGTTGAAGGACCTGTGAGAGTCGACCACCTTGGGATTGCCGTGGCGGATCTGGAGAGGGCGGTCGCGCTGTACGCCGCCCTCCTCGGCGGCCGCGTCGTCCACCGGGAAACTCTGGTGCAGGAGGGCGTGCGCCTGGCCTTCCTCGACGTGTCGGGTGTGCTGCTGGAACTGCTGCAGCCCACCGCCGAGGCGGGACCGCTGGCCCGATTCCTCCGCTCGCGCGGCGAAGGGTTGCATCATCTGGCCGTCGAGGTGCCCGATGTGGCCCGGGCCCTGGAGGAGGCGGGATCCGTCGGCGCTCAGGCGGTCGACCCCGCGCCGCGTCCCGGAGCGCGCGGGCGGATGGTGGCCTTCCTCCACCCCGCCGCATTGCACGGGGTGCTGATCGAACTCGTCGGTCCCGCGAAATCGTCCGGTCCGCCCGACGCATGAAGGGCCGTGGCGGTCAGAGGTGGCGGTCAGAGGGAGTTGGCCTGGTGACAGTCCGTGGCCCGGCAGCAATCGCTCGGCACGGCTTGTGCCGCGGGGCGATCGCTGCTATAATCGCTTCGGTTTTCTCGCCGTCGCTTCGCGTCGCCGCGCCCGCAGCCGTCCCGTCTTGGTCGCCCGCAGGGCCCTGACCCTGCCGCAGTGAGACGCGGTACCTGATCGGAGGTGAGGCGTGCCCGATCCGCCCCGGACTCCGACCTTCCCTGAGAGGTCTGGTTTCCTCAACCCATCCGTCAGCCGGCCCGGGCTGATCAGTCTTCTCATCGTGGTCCTCGGGCTGTCCGGCGCCGCCGGCGCGGGGGTGGCCCGCGCGCTGTGGCGCAAGGACGTGGTGATCGTCGAGGCGGGCGCCCTGCGGCATCACACCACCTTTGCGCGCACCGTCAAAGAGGCGCTGGAAGAGGCGGGCGTCCATCTGCAGCCCGGCGATGAGGTCTCGCCGGCGCCCACCACGGCGTTGCAGGAAGGGCTGCGCATCGTGGTGCGCCATCCGGTGCCCGTGACCCTCATCGCGGACGGAAAGACGCGCCTGGTGCGCAGTGCCGCACCCACGGTGGCGGAGCTGCTGGCCAGGCGGGGGATCACCCTGGGGGCGTCGGACAGGGTCTTCCCGTCCCGGCATGCGCCGCTGCGGCCCGGTCTGCGTGTGCGCGTGGTGCGGATCCGGCACGAGATCGAGAGCGAGCAGACGGTGATTCCGGTGTCCGTGGCGGAGACGCTCGCCGCCCGGCAGGGCGTCGTACGCCTGGTGCCCGGGTCCACCGGCCTGCGGGAGCGGGTCTGGCGCGTGACGCGTGCCGACGGCCGGATCACCTCCCGTGTCCTGCTCGGCTGGCGGACCGTGCGCCACCCCCTCGACCGCATGCTCAGCATGAGGGTGCCGCGGCCGGTCGCCGCCCGCGGCTCCGCTGTGGGCCGGGAATACATCGATCTGGTGGCCACGGCTTATGCGCCCTTCTGCTGTCGGGGCGTCGATGATGTGACGGCGCTGGGGGTGCAGGCCGGCTACGGCGTGGTGGCCGTGGACCCGCGGGTCATCCCGCTCGGCAGCCGCCTCTACATTGAGGGCTACGGGTACGCCATCGCGGCCGACACCGGCAGCGCGATCAAGGGACTGCGCATCGACCTGGGGTTCGACACCACCCGTGAGGCGCTGCGGTTTGGCCGGCGCCAGGTGCGGGTCCACATCATCCAGCGCGGACGTCCCCGCCGCTGACGACCTCCAGGTGAGGGACCCCGGCGGGCGCGACGGCGACCTGCTCTCGGCCGCAGCGACGGCGCGCAGGCTCCGCGCCTACGGGCTGCGTCCCCGGCGTCGTCTCGGCCAGCACTTTCTGATCAGCCCGGCGGCCCTGGCCGCCATCCTCGAGGCCGCCGCGCTCTCCGGCAGCGACGGCGTGCTGGAGATCGGCGCGGGGATCGGCACCCTCACCGCGGCGCTGGCCACCCGAGCGAAAGCGGTCATCGCCGTGGAGTTCGACGCCGCCCTGATGCCTCCGCTGCAGGATGCCGTCGCCGCCTTCCCCAATGTGACGCTGGTGCAGGGCGACATCCTGGCCCTGGACCTGGCCGCTCTGGTGGCCGGCCTGCCCGTCCCGCGCAAGTCGGTCAGCAACCTGCCCTACAACATCGCCGCGCCGGTGATCCTGGCGCTGCTGGAGCGCCCCCTGGGGTTCACCCGTCTGGTCGTCACCGTGCAGCGCGAAGTCGCCGATCGGCTCGTGGCCCGTCCCGGGGAGCGGGCGTACGGCGCCCTCTCCGTGGCGGTGCAGTACCGGGCTCGGGCGTCGATCGCCGGACGGATCAGTCCCGGCGCCTTCTATCCGCCGCCGGCGGTAGACTCGGCCATCGTGGTGCTGGAGACGCTTCCGGCGCCGGCCGTGGCGGTGGTCGATGAACCGCTGTTCTTCCGGGTCGTCCGCAGCGGGTTCGCCCAGCGCCGCAAGACACTGCGCAACGCGGTGGCCGCCGCGCTGGGCGTCGCCCCCGCCGCGGTGGAATCCGTCGCCTCCGCCGCCGGGATCGACCCGCGGCGACGGGCGGAGACCCTCACCCTGGAAGAGTTTGCGCTCCTGACGGACCTGCTGGCCGGCGCGCTGGCGGCGGAGGTAAAGGCACCGCCGCCGGGGAAAGACACCAGGTGATGGACGATCTCACGGAGTTCTACTCGGCGAGCGCGCGGGCGATGTCCCGTTCGCTCATCCGGGAGCTCCTCAAGCTCACCCGTCGCGGCAACATCATCTCCTTCGCCGGCGGCCTCCCCGACCCGGCCACCTTCCCTGTGGAGGAACTCAAGAGGATCACGCTCGAGGTGCTGGAGCGAGAACCTCAGCTGGCGCTGCAGTACGGTCCGACCGAGGGGGACGTCCGCCTGCGCGACCAGCTGGTGGCCTGGATGGCCAAGGATGGGATCGCGGTCACCCGCGACCAGGTCCTGATCACCATCGGCTCGCAGCAGGGGCTGGACATCGTCGGCCGCGTCTTCCTTGACCCGGGGGACATCGTCCTCGTGGAGCGACCCAGCTACATGGCCGCCCTACAGGTCTTCCGGAGCTACCGGGCGGAAATGGTCGGGGTGGAGCAGGACGACGACGGCCTGCGCCCGGATCGCCTCGAGGAAACCCTCGACGCGCTGCGGCGGGCCGGCAAGCGCCCCAAGCTCCTCTACGTCGTCCCCGATTTCCAGAACCCCTCCGGAGTGACGATGAGTGCGCCGCGGCGGACAGCGGTGCTGGACCTGGCCCGCCGGCACCGTCTGCTCGTCGTGGAGGACAGCCCCTACCGGGAGCTGCGGTTTGAGGGTGCGTCCGTGCCGCCGCTGGCCGCGCTGGACCCTGAGGGCCGGGTGATCTATCTCTCGACCTTCAGCAAGACCCTCTGCCCGGGCCTGCGCATCGCCTGGGTCGCCGCCTCTGAGGAGATCATCCAGCGCTTCGTCACGGCGAAGCAGGGCATGGACCTCTGCTGCCCCGCCTTCACGCAGGCCATCGCCGCGGAGTTCGTCGCCCGCGGCCACCTGGGCGCGCGCCTCCCGCAGATCACCGCCCTCTACCGACGCAAGCGCGACGTCATGCTGGCCGCCCTGGCCCGGGAGATGCCCGAAGGGGTGAGCTGGACCCGTCCGGCCGGCGGGTTGTTCCTCTGGGTGCGGCTGCCCGCGGGCATGGACACCGAGCAGCTGCTGCGGCCGGCGGTGGAGGAGGAAGGCGTGGCCTACGTCGTCGGCGCGGGGTTCCACGCCGACGGCGGCGGGAAGAACACCATGCGCCTCAACTTCTCCTTCCCCTCGGAAGAGCAGATCGAGGAGGGAATCCGGCGGCTCGGTCGCCTCATCCGCACCCACGCTCCGGCCGTCAGGACGGCCTGAGGGGCCGGCGTTCCGGAGCGGTCGTTCCCTCGGGGTTACCGTCGGGCTGTGACCAGCGGACCCATCAGGGCGGCGACGTCCCGGCCCACGACCACGCTGATGTCGGCACCGGGGCCGGGCTGGCGCGAGAAGATCTCCCGGGTGATCGCCCGCCCGCCCAGGACCTCCGCGATCATCCGCGCCACCAGGGTGCGGTCGCTGCGATAGGTGATCGTCGTCGTGCTCACCGGGACCTGGGCGGCATCGACGCGGACGATCCGGACGCCCAGCCGCTCCAGGCGCTGCGCGGTCTGCCGCGCCAGGCCCGGCACGCCGCTGCCGTTGAGGACCTCGACGCCGGTGGCGGCGAGCTCCGCCGGGCTGACCCCGTAGAACATCTCCAGCACCGTGCGGCGCACCAGGGTCTGATCGAGCTCCCAGTAGCTGTCGCGGATCACCCCGGGCAGGGTCTGGACGGTCAGGGCGCTGGCATCCAGGCGCGCCGCGAACATCCCCAGGGTCATCAGCTCGGCCATGGTCAGGTTGGTCTGCGTGTTCTCCTGGAACGCCTGCAGGAGATGGGGTGCGGCCAGAATGGTCCCGGGCGACTTCAGCTTCCGGAACAGGGCCAGGAGCATCTTCTGCTGGCGTCCGACCCGCGTGATATCGCCCATGGCGTCGTGGCGGAAGCGAATGTAGCCCATGGCCTGCTCGCCGTTCAGGAGCTGACGGCCCTTCTTCAGGTTGATGGTGAGGCCGGCCCAGTGGTCCGTGTACTTCATGTCCCGGTCCACGTCGATCTCGATCCCGCCCACGGCGTCGATGAGGCGGGCGAACGACTGCGGACCCAGCTTCACATAGTAGTGGACCGGCACCCCCAGGAGCTGCTCCACGGTCCGGATGGTCAGCGCGGGGCCGCCGAAGGCGTAGGCGGCGTTGATCTTCGTGACGCCCACACCCGGGATCGCCGTCCGTGTGTCCCGCGGGATGGACAGCCCGCTGATCTGGCCGCGGCGCGGATCGAAGCTGACGAGCATCAGCGAGTCGGACCGGGCCACGTTGACGATCTGGCGGCGGGTGTTGAGGGTGACGTCCACGCCGATGATCAGGACGTTCACCCGGCGGTTCAGGCGCAGGCCCCAGCCGAAGGGACGCGCCGCGGGGGCGGGACGATCGACGACCTTGCTGCCGGTGAAGGCCTCATGGTGCGTAAACAGGTAGAGCGCGGCGCCGGCGAGCAGACCGGCGATCACGACGGGCGCGCCGAGCAGGGCGTAGCGGGCGTAGACCCACCAGCCGCGCCGGCCGGACTTCGGCCCGGGGGCGGGCGGGACCGCCGGGATCTCAGGTGCGGGATGAGCGGGTTGAGACCCTGGAGTCCGCATGACGCATGTGCCGTGCCCGGGGACCTCCCCCGCGCACGGCGTCTTCATCATACGCCGTGGCGCGGGCCTGTCAAGGAAACCGGCAAGGAATTGTCCCGGAAGGCACCTAACTGGTATATACCTACTTCCGGCAGGGGGTTGTCCATTATTTTGCACGCCGTGGTAGCAGCGCTCTCCCGCGCGGCGCCCGCTCCTGTGCCCGTTCCCCATCGGCCTGCCGTGAGATCCGTGATGGAGGTGTCAGGGTGACGTCCGTCGAGGTCGGCCAGCGTCAGGAAGGAGGGAAGCCGGTGAAAGAGCTCCGTCTCCACGCCTATGCCAAGGTGAACCTGACGCTGGACGTGGGTCTGGCGCGGCCGGACGGCTATCACGAGATCGAGTCGGTGATGCACACCATCGCGTTGCACGACTCCATCACCCTGCGCGAGGCGGGCGCGGGCACGGAGGTCGTCGTCACCGACGGCGACGGCGTGCCCACCGATCACCGCAACCTGGTCTGGCGCGCCGCGGAGAGGCTGCGGGAGATGTTCGGGGTGACCCGTCCCGTCCAGATCGAGCTGGTCAAGCGCATCCCGGTGGCGGCGGGTCTCGGCGGCGGCAGTTCCGACGCGGCGATGACGCTGCTCGGGCTGGCCCAGCTGTGGAAGCTGCGCCTGGATGGCCGGGAGATGCTGGCCCTGGCCACGCAGCTGGGCGCGGACGTTCCCTTCTTCCTGGAAGGCGGCGGGGCGGTGGCCCGCGGCAAAGGCGAGCGGATCACCTACCTGCGTCCTCTCCCCACGACCTGGCTGGTGCTGGCGCGGCCGCGCATCGAGGTGTCCACGGCCTGGGCCTACCGCCAACTCGGCGCGATGGGCGTCGGGGCGCGGCCGCAGACGGCGGCGATGATCGAGGCCGTGCGGCGCGAGGATGTGCGCGAGGTCGGCCGGTTGTTGCGCAACGTCTTCGAGGATGTGATCGCCTCTCACTACCCGGTCGTCAGAGACCTCAAGGCCGCCATCCTGCGGGGGGAAGCCTACGGCGCGTCGATGAGCGGGACCGGGCCGACCGTCTTCGGCTTGATGGCCAACGAAGCCGCGGCGCACAAGACCGCCGACGACCTGCGGCGGTTTGCCGACGTGGACGTCTATGTCACCCGCACCTTTGCCGAGAGCCGCTGACCGCCGGCGCGATCCTGGCCATGCGGACATCGTGACCGACGCCATCGTCCTGGCCGGCGGGGGACGCGAGCCCGGCCTGGACGCCGGGGCGGCCAACAAGGGATTCCTGGAGATCGCGGGCCGCCCGTTGCTGGCCCGCGTCCTGGACGCGCTGCGGGGCGCCTCGGGGGTGGGGCGGATCGCCGTGGTCGGTCCCCCGGAGGCGATTGCGGCGGTCAGCACCGAGGTTGTCGTCGTCCCCGACGGCGGGAGCATCATGGACAACGTGGTCCGCGCCGTGGAGGCGCTGGGCGCACGGGAGCCGGTACTGGTTGTGGCCTCGGATATCCCCCTGCTCACCGCGGCCGCCGTGGAGGCCTTCCTGGCCGGCTGCCGGGCCGCGCCGGCCGACTTCTGCTACGCCATCGTTCCCCAGGAGGCGATGGCGCGGGCCTTCCCCGCCGCGCGCAAGACCTTCGTACGCGTGACCGACGGCGTGTTCACCGGGGGGAGCGTCATGCTCGTCAACCCCGCCGTGATCGACCGGGTCCGGGATTTCGTCGAGCGCGTCATCGCCGCGCGCAAGAAACCCTGGATGCTGGCGCAGCTCTTCGGCTGGTCCATCATGATGAAGTTCGCCTCCGGGCGGCTCAGCATCGCCGAGATGGAGGCCAGAGTCCACGAGCTGCTCGGCATCGTTGCCCGGGCCGTGGTCGTTCCCGATCCCGTGCTGGCCCTGGATGTGGACATGGGCAAACCGGAGAACCTCGCCCTGATCCGGGCGGCCCTGGGAGGCTAGGGATGGTCCCGCGGCGCGAAGGCGGCAGGCTGCGTCGGGGCGAGCGCATGGTCATCATGGCTCACCACCTGCTGAACGCCCCGCACCGGCTGTTCCCGCTGGGCACCTTCGTCGAGATGCTGGGGGCGGCCAAGTCCACGATCAGTGAGGACCTGGGGTTCATGCGGCAGGCCTTCGAGCGGTTCCAGCTGGGGAAGGTGGAGACCCTGGCCGGCGCCGCCGGGGGCGTGCGCTATCTCCCCTCACCCCGCCGGGAGCGGATTCGCGCCCTGGTGGAGGAGATCTGCCAGCGGCTGCGCGATCCGTCGCGGCTGCTGCCCGGCGGCTTCCTCTACACCGCAGACCTCACCTCCACCCCCTCCTACGCCGTGCGCCTGGGCGAGGCCTTTGCCGCCTTCTTCGAGGAGAGCCGACCCGACGTCGTGCTGACCATGGAGGTCAAGGGGATCCCGCTGGCGCTGATGACGGCGCGGGCCTTCGATGTGCCGCTGGTCACGATCCGCCGCGGGGCGCATCCCACCGACGGGCCCGCCGTGAGCGTGAACTACGTCTCCGGCTCCTCGCGCCTGGTGCAGTCGATGACGCTGCCGCTGAGGGCCATGACCCAGGGCGCACGCGTGCTGTTCATCGACGACTTCCTCCGCGGCGGCGGCACGGCGCGCGGCGTCTACGACCTGATGCGGGAGTTCCGCGCCGAGGTGGTGGGCGTGGGCGTGCTCATCGAGACGCCCAGCCCGCGCGAGCGCATGATCGACCGTTACATCTCCCTCATTCACTTTCAGGGAGTGGGCGAGCAGGGCGAGATCCTGATCACGCCGAGCCGGTTCGTCCTGGAATCCGCCCCCATCCGGTGACCCCGAGCGCCGGCGGCGTCCTCCCGGCCCGTCGTCGCTGGGCGGGGTGAGGGGAGGACCTCGCGCAGGGTCAGGAACCCGGACCTGGCCCTCGATGCGTCGCATGCGTGCCTTGACGGATCCGGCGCCGTGCCCCACAATGGAAGCGCTTTCCCTTTCTGAGTGAGCGTTCACTCATTCTCTACGGGACGACCCCGCCGTCCCGGAGCCGGTGGCGATGAGGCGGATGCCCGCGCGGGTCAGGGCGAAGCAGGAGGCGCGGCGGACGCAGATCCTGGAGGCCGCGGCGAAGGTCTTTGCCCGCAAGGGCTTCGAGGGGGCGACGATCAGCGAGATCGCGCGCGCCGCCGGACTGGCCGAGGGCAGTATCTACAACTACTTCCGAAGCAAGGAAGATCTGCTCGTGCACATCCCCCGCCAGTTTGTCCAGCCGGTGCTCAAGATGTGGACCCCCGCCGCCGGGGGGCCGCGCAGCCCGGAGGAGGCCGAGCGCCAGCTGCTGGGGCTGATCGGCGCGATGGCCGAGCGCCTGCGCAGCCAGACGCCGTTCCTCAAAGTCTTCGTCTCCGCGCTGCCGTATCTCAGTCCGGCGGCCCGGCGGCAGTACATGCGGATCCCCACGGCGGCTGCAGAGCGGCTCGAGGAGTTCCTCCGGGCGGGGATGGGCGCCGGGGTATTCCGTCAGGACCTGAATTCCACGATCGCCTCGCGCGCGCTGCCCGGCATGCTTATGGCCTTCGTGCTGATGCAGGAGATCATGCTCGGTCAACGATTGATCCCCTACGACTACGGGACGATCGTCGCCGAAGTGGTGCGCCTCTTTCTGTATGGGGCGGTGCCGCGCGGCGAGACCACCCGCACCCCATCATCCCAAGGAGGACGGACGTGAGAGGCATTCGACTGATCGTGGTACTGACGCTCCTGACCACCCTTGCCGTTGGAGCACCCGTCCCGGCGCAGCCCGCGCCGCCTCCGCCGCGGTCCTTTTCCCTCACCGAGGCCGTCACCCTCGCCCTGCAGCAGAACATGCAGCTGCGGGTGGCGGCCTTCGAAGTGGCCATCGCCCGGGCGCAGCTGGCCCAGGCGCGCGGAGCGAAGGGCCCGCAGGCGAGCGCGCAGGGCAGCTACACCCGGACCCAGGAGCAGGGGCCGACGGTGCTCACGCTGGGGGGGATCCCGGTGGTCATCCCGCCGCCCTCGCCCAATCTCTACGACGTCCGCCTGGTCCTGCAGTATCCGCTGTACACCGGGGGGAGCCTGGAGGCGCAGATCGCCCTGGCCGAGGCCAACGTGCGGGGCGCGGAGGCGACGCTGGAGCGGATCAGGCAGTCCATCGTGTTCAGCGTCCGCCAGGCCTACTTCCAGGTGCTGCTGGCCCGAGCGGGCCTGGAGGTGGCCGAGCGCAGCGTCGCCCAGGCGACGGAGAACCTGCGTGTGGCCCGGGCCCGGGTCGCCGCGGGCGCCTCCCCACGATTCGACGAAGTGCAGGCCGAGGTCGCGCTGGCCAGCGCCCGGCAGAGCCAGGTGCGCGCCCGCAACGGCATGGCCCAGGCCGTGCAGGCCCTGGCCGGGCTGCTCAATCTCCCGGTGAACACGCCGCTGACGCTCACCGAAACCTTCAGCGTCCGACCGGTACGAGACACTGCCGATGCCCTGGTGGCCCGATCGTTGCAGAGCCGGCCCGAGTTCGCGGAACTGGCCGCGCGGCAGGCCGCCGCGGAGGCCGGGATTCGCCTGGCCGAAAGCGGGGCCCGGCCCACTCTGGCCGTGCAGGGCGGCGGCAGCTATTCGAACACGACCGGGCTGTTTGCCGGCCAGGCCGCGACCGCGTCCTGGTCCGTGACCCTGGCTGCGACGCTGAACCTCTATGACGGCGGCATCACCCGGGAGCGTATCCGTGAGGCGCGGTTGCGGCTGGAACAACTGCGCGCCATGGAGGCGCAGCAGAAACTGAGTGTGGAGCTGGAGGTCCGCCAGGCGTACCTGAATCTCCTCTCGGCCGCGGAGGAACTGAGCGGCGCGGACGCCCTGATCGCCCAGGCCCAGGAGGCCCTCCGTATCGCCACCGTGCGGTTCCAGTCCGGGGTCGGCACGACCCTGGAAGTCCTGAACGCCCAGACCTCCGCCTCCGAGGCCGAGGCGGCGAAGGCTCAGGCTCTGTTCAACTACAACCTGGCCCGCGCCACCCTGGAGCGCGCCGTCGGCGCCGAGGTGCCCTGAGGCCATGCCCCGTCGCCTCCGGATCATCGTCCCGCTGGCGGTCGTCGCCGCGCTGCTGGCCTGGGTCGTCGTGCGGTCCATCCGCCCGTCGCGCCAGCCCGACGAGATGGTGGCGGCGTCAGGGACGATCGAGGCCCTGCAGGTCAGCGCGGCGAGCAAGGTCCCGGGGCGCATCGAGCGGATCCACGTCGCGGAAGGCGACACGGTGCGGACGGGCCTGCCGCTGGTGACGATCGACGGACGGGAGTTGCGGGCCCAGATCGACCAGGCCCGGGCCGCGATCGACGCCGCGCGGGCGCGTGTCGCCCAGGCCGAGGCGGCGCTGGTCCTGCAGCAGCGGCAGGTGGCGGCGCAGATCGCGCAGGCCGAAGCGGCGCTGGAAGGCGCGCAGTCGCGCATGCGTCAGGCCGCCGAAGCGCGCGCCCTCACCTCCTCCCAGGCCGCGTTGCAGGTCCGGCAGGCGGAGGCGGCGCAGGCCGCGGCCACCCAGCATGTGCGGGCCGCCCGCGCCGCCCGGGACCGGGCCACCCAGGACCTCCGCCGGATGGAAGCGTTGTTCAGGGACGGGGCGGTGAGCGCGCAGCAGCTCGACGCCGCCCGCTCCGCGGCCAGCGCGGCCCAGGCCCAGTACGATGCGGCGGTGGAGATGGCCGCCCAGGCCGAGGCGGCGCTGCGTCTGGCCCGGGACAACCTCCGTCAGGTGCGGCTGCGGGAGGAGGAGGTGGCCGCGGCGCGGGCCCAGGCCGAGCAGGCCCAGGCCAGCCTGCGGCTCGCCCGGGCCGGAGAAGAGCTGATCGCCCAGCGCCGGGCGGATCTGGCCGCGGCCCGGGCCCAGCTGCGTCAGGCCGAGGCCAGTCTGCGCTACCTCCTGGTGCAGCAGCAGAACCTGATCGTCACCTCGCCGCTGGACGGTGTCGTCGTGGCGAAGTTGGCCAGCGAGGGGGAAATCGTCGGCGCGGGCGCCCCCATCCTCACGCTGGCCGATCTCCGGAAGGTGTGGGTGCGCCTGTACATTCCGCTGCCGCGGCTCGGTGCGATCGCCCTCGGTCAGCGCGCCGAGGTCACCACCGACGCGCTGCCCGGCCGGACCTTCCCGGGGACCGTGACCGAGATCGCGCAGCAGGCCGAGTTCACCCCCAGCAACGTCCAGACGCGCGAGGAGCGCATCAAACTGGTCTTTGCGGTGAAAGTGACATTGGCCAATCCCGATGGTCTGCTCAAGCCCGGGATGCCTGCCGACGCCGTCATCATCCTGCGCTGACCCGGCCATCGTGATCGTCGTCGAGCACCTCACCAAACGCTTCGGCGCCGTCGCTGCCGTGGACGATGTGTCCTTCCAGGTCCGCCGGGGGGAGATCTTCGGGCTGCTGGGCCCCGACGGGGCGGGGAAGACCACCTTGTTCCGGATGCTGGCCGCGGTGGTGGAACCCACCGCCGGCACCGCAGGGATTGCCGGGGCGGACATCCGCCTCGACCCTGAGGGCGTCAAAGCCCGCGTGGGCTATATGCCGCAGACCTTCGCCCTCTACGGGGATCTGACCGTGCTGGAGAACCTGCGCTTCGTGGCCGAGGTCTTCGGCGTGCCCCGGAAGGAGATCGGCCCACGGCTGGAACGACTGTTGCAGTTCAGCCGGCTGGAGCCCTTCACGGGCCGCCGGGCCGAACACCTCAGCGGCGGGATGAAGCAGAAGTTGAGCCTGGCCGCCACGCTTCTGCACGAGCCGGAGGTGCTGCTGCTCGATGAGCCGACGACCGGAGTCGATCCGGTGAGCCGGCGCGAATTCTGGCAGATCCTGCTGGAGTTGAACCGTCGGGGCAAGACGGTCGTCGCCGCCACGCCCTACATGGACGAAGCCGAGCGCTGCCATCGCGTGGCCCTGATGCACCGGGGACGGATCCTGTCGGTGGATCCTCCGCAGACGATGCGGGCGCGGTTCCCCGGGGCGGTGATCGAGGTCGTCGCCTCCCCGCGGCGGGAGGCGCTGGCCGCGCTGCGCCGGATGGCGGGCGTCCGGCAGGCCACCGTCTTCGGCGAGGCGGTGCACGTCGTCGTCCCCGCCGACACCGCCGCAGGCGCGATCGCCTCCGCCCTGGAGGCCGCTGGCCTGCGGGTGCAGCGCCTCCGGCGCATCGAACCCTCCCTCGAGGACGTCTTCGTCTCGCTGCTGGGGCGGTCGGCATGAGTCCCCTGGGAGAGGCCGTCAGGGCGGAAGGACTGACGAAGCGCTTCGGCGACTTCGTCGCGGTGGACGGCATCGACCTCTCCATCCAGCGGGGCGAGATCTTCGGCTTTCTCGGCCCCAACGGCGCGGGGAAGACGACGACCATCCGGATGTTGTGTGGGCTCATGGCCCCGACCTCCGGCCGGGTCGAAGTGCTTGGCCTGGACCCGGCCCGCGAAGGGGAGATCCTCCGCGCGCGACTGGGGTACATGAGCCAGCGCAGCAGCCTCTACAACGACCTCACCGTGGAGGAGCTGCTGGACTTCTACGGGCGGGTCTACGGCCTGCCGGACGACGAACGGCGGCGGAAGGTGGCGGGCTGGATCCAGCGGGCCGCCCTCACCGGGCAGGAGCGCCGGCTGGTCGGGACGCTGTCCGGAGGCTGGCGCCAGCGACTGGCCCTGGGCTGCGCCATCCTCCACCGCCCGGAGCTGCTGCTCCTCGATGAACCGACCTCCGGCACCGACCCGGTGCAGCGCCGCGAGTTCTGGGAACTCATCTACCGCTTCGCCGAGGAGGGCACCACGGTGCTGGTCACCACGCACTACATGGACGAGGCGGAGCACTGCGGGCGGCTGGCCTTCATCCACGCCGGACGGATCGTCGCCCGGGGAACACCGGAGGCGATCAAGCGGGCGGCGGGGCTGCCGACCCTTGAGGACGTGTTCGTGGCCCTGATCGGCGGCAGAGAGGACGCCAATGCGTAGGCGGCTGGGGGCGATCATCCTCAAAGAGTTTGTCCAGCTGATGCGCGATCCGCGCACGCTGGCCATGGCCCTGCTCATGCCCGTCATCCAGCTGCTGCTCTTCGGCTACGCCATCACCACCCAGGTGGAGCACCTGCCGACCATCGTCGTCGACCGGTCGCAGAGCCAGGAGAGCCGGCTTCTGCTGGAGCGGTTCGTGAACTCGCGGTACTTCGACATCCGGGCCCGAGCCCGGGACGAGGACGAGATCGCACGGGCCATCGACCGCGGGGCGATGCGCGTGGGGATCGTCATTCCCCCCGACTTCGCCAGCGCGCTGCAGGCCGGGCGGCCGGCGCAGGTGCAGGTGATTGTGGACGCCTCCGACCCCCTGGTGGCCAACAGCGCCCTCTCCACGGCCCGGGCCATCGGACAGACCGCCTCCCTGGAGATCGCCGCCCGCCAGCTCCGCCGCGCGGGCGCTCCGGGACGCGGCCTGCCGGTGGAGATGCGCATCCGGGCCTGGTACAATCCCGACCTGCGCAGCGTCAACTTTATGGTGCCGGGGTTGCTCGCGGTCATCCTGAGCATGCTGACGCTGATGCTCACGGCCATCGCCATCGTGCGCGAACGGGAACTGGGGACCCTGGAGCAGCTGGTGGCCACGCCGATCCGCAAGATCGAACTGATGCTGGGCAAGATCCTGCCCTATGCGGTGCTGGGCTATGTGGACATGACGCTGGCCCTGCTCATCGGTGCCTACTGGTTCCGGGTGCCGATCCGCGGCAGCCTGGCGCTGCTCTACGGGCTGACCCTGGTCTTCTATCTGGCCACGCTGGGGCAGGGGATCCTCGTCTCCACGGTCTCCCGCACGCAGCGGCAGGCGATGCAGGCGGCGTTTTTCATCTTCCTGCCCACGATCCTGCTCTCTGGGTTCATGTTTCCGCGCGAGGGGATGCCCGCGGTGATCCAATGGATCGGGTACGCCATCCCGTTGACCTATTTCCTGACCATCGTCCGGGGCATCATCCTCAAGGGCGTGGGGCTGGCCGAGCTGGCCGTGCAGATCATCCCCCTGGCCGCCCTCGGGCTGGCCTTCTTCGGCCTCAGCGTGGCCCGCTTCCAGAAGCGGCTAGAATAAGACCATGCCCGCGCTTCGCGCCGTCTGCTTCGACCTGGACGGGACCCTGCTCGATTCCCTCGCCTCGCACCACACGGTCTACCGCAAGGTCTTCGCCGACCTGGGGCTGCCCTTGCCCGACCAGGAGTACGCCCGTCACTATTCCCCGAACTGGTACATCTTCTACGAGCGGATGGGCGTGCCGCGCGACCGATGGGCGGAGGCCGACCGCCTGTGGCTGCGGCACTATGCGGAGGAGGCGCCGCGTCCCCGCGACGGCGCCGACGAGATCCTCGCCGCCGTGCGCGCCTCGGGATGCCGGCTCGGTCTGGTGACCTCCGGCGACCGCTCCCGCGTGGAACGCGACATCGGGCGTGCGGGGTGGGGGACGGCCTTCGATGTCGTCGTCTGCGGCGGCGACGTCGCGGAGCGGAAACCCCTGCCGGCTCCGCTGCGCCAGGCGCTGGCCGTGCTGGGTGTGGCGCCCGCGGTCTCCCTGTATGTCGGCGACACCGTGGAGGACGTCATGATGGGGAAGGCCGCCGGCACGCTCACCGCCGCGGTCCTGGGCGGATTCGCCGACCGGGAGGTCCTCCAGGCGGCCGCGCCGGACTACCTGCTGGAATCGCTGCAGGAACTCGCCGTGCTGGTCCGCTAACCCCACGGCGCGACCGGCGCCGCGCGTCGCAGCTGCCACCACGCCCCAAGGGTGAGCGGGATGAGGCCCACCGTGGCGGCGACGAGGGCCATCGCCCCGTAGCCGATCCCGGCGAAGACGATCCCGCTGCCGAGGCTGCCCGCGGCGGAGGTCAGCCCGATCAGCAGGTCGTTGAACCCCTGCGTCCGCCCCCGCTCCGCCGGGGTCAGCTGGTCGGCGAGCAGCGACGATCCGCCGACGTAGGAGAAGTTCCAGCCCAGCCCCAGCAGGAACAGCGCGACCGCCAGGGGCAGCACCTGCGGCGAGAGCCGCGCCGTCAGTCCGGCCAGGACGAGGCCGCCTGCTCCGGCGACGATGATCGGGCCACGGCCGAATCGGTCGGCCAGCCGGCCGGAGATGATGGAGAAGGCGTACATCCCCACGACGTGGACGGAGATGACGAAGGAGATGCTGCTCAGCGGGTGCTCGTGGCCCCGCATGTGCAGCGGGGTGATCACCATCAGCATGACCATGATCAGCTGGCCGAAGACCATCGCCGTCACGGCGACGAAGGCGGCGGGCACGCGAAGAATCTCCGCGACGGTGCGCCCCGGTCCGTTGTCGGCGTGATCTGGATCGTGCAGCGCGGCGATCGCCGCGCCGACTTCACGGGGTTCCGGGCGAAGCCAGGCGAAGACGACCAGAGCCGCCAAAGCGAAGAGTCCCGTGGTCACGAAATACGGGCCGCTGAGCTCATCGAGCGCCGTCGCGCCGGCCGCCCGCGCCGAAGCCCCGGCCAGCAGCGGGCCGGAGATGGCGCCCACCGTGCCGCCCAGCACCACGGTGGAGATCGCGCGGCCGCGTTCCGCGGGCGGATGGACCTCGGCTGCGATGAACCGCGCCAGCTGCACGCCCGAAACGGCGAAGCCGATGAACAGCGATCCCAGGAGAAACCCCGCAAAGGAGTCGCCCTGGACGGCGAGGATGGCGGCGTTCGCGCCGGCAGTCCCCAGCAGCAGCCCGAGCACCAGGGTCCCGCGACGGCCGAGACGATCCATCAACTGCCCCCAGCCGAAGGCGGAGAGGGCCTGGCCCAGCAGGTAGACCATCGCCGGCACGCCGGCCCAGGAGGGGCGGCCGCTCAGCCGCGCCCCGATGATGCTGACCACGGGGAAGATCGCCACCGTCGCGGCCGAGGCCAGGCTCTGGGCGGCAAAGAGCGTGCGGGTGATGCGGCGGGCCGCGGGCGTCAGATCCATGAAAGAACCCCGTGTGGTTCGCCGCACCCCCGGCGGCGTCCTTCCCGTCGCGGGGGGTGCGATTGACCGCGGGGGAGAGCTTTCCTATAATGGAATTTGTCGACGCGGGGTGGAGCAGCCAGGTAGCTCGTCGGGCTCATAACCCGAAGGTCGCAGGTTCAAATCCTGCCCCCGCTACCACTGTTGATGCTCGAAACGCGATGTTGCGTTTCGGGCATCGGCCTTTTCTGCCCTTGTGCTCTTGAATCTGCGCGCCCCGCATCATACTCACAGCTCACGAACTTCCCATCTGGAGTGAGTCTTTCAGGATCACTTCGGAGAGGTCCGCACCAAACCGGAGGCCGAAAAACCTTCATCTAGTGCAGGAGGTCTTCTCTCCTGACCTCCAACGAAGCAATGGGGAGTGGAGTAGGATGGCCATCAACGAAAAGGCAGCACGCCTTGCATCGCTGAAGGCCCGGATCGAGCAAGAGCATGTCCGCATGGGACTCCTTTCCGATGTATGGTTTTGGCCCGAGCGCGATGGTGTGAAGGGTTTTCTTGGAGCCGCTCCTATCATCGTGGCTGGCCTTAACCCGAGCAAGGGGAGGGGACGGCCTAGACGCGGTCTCAAGGAGACTGACGAATTCTTCTATCGGTGCCTGCGCGAGGAGGGTTTAGTAGACGCACACATTACAGATGTCGTCAAGATTAGAGCGACGAAGAAGGATGCGCCACTGTTATTCTACAATCCGACGATTCTGAAGTTGCATCGCGATTACTTCATAAGAGAAGTGAAAATCGTCCAGCCCGCCGTCGTTGTGGTTGTGGGCATCGACGCGTGGAACGTGTTGCGCGGGTGGAACCTCATAGCACCCGAAGGTCGGCAAGAGTTTATCTTCAGGGTGTCGGCGAAAAGCAACGTAGCAGTAATCCGTACTGTGCACCCAGCTGCTACCCGCTTTCCCAAGAGGACTGCTGAGAGGCGAGCGCGGTTCAGGAAGGATGTCCGGCAGGCCTACAAGCTCGCGCATTCCCGGGGAATCCACTAGAGGTACAGGGTTATCGTGGAGTTATTTGGAGCCCCGTGACTGAAGGGCCAGGACGATCCATACAGTCTGGCTCAAAGACATCTTTTTGGTCTCATGGGCTAGGCAGCGTGGAGACATTGAATTTCGCGAATCTGGGCCGCTAGCATCAAGCGTGTTCGCGGTCGTGGCGCAGTTGACGACAAGTTGTGCCCAGCCGCCGCCCTGACGCCGTGTTCCTGCTCATCCTCCTCAGATTCGCTCCTTGACCCATGGTCGGGGGACGGGTCACCTACCGCGCCGGGGAGGAGGGGCGCGACGGGGTCCGAGTGCGCCGTCGACCCGGACGAGGTGAAACAAACTGACGTCAGAAGTACGCGAGGAGCCGGCCCGCCGCGATCGCCGCCGTCCACAGCGTCAGCGAGACCACGGCCGCCGCCTTTCCGCCAGGCGGGGTCGGCGCGTCGCGGTCCCACCGGGCGAGCGACTTGGCGGTCCGCCCATGAAAGAGGAGTGTATTCACGATGGCGGCCGCGATCAGCACCACCTTCAGGCGAAAGACGGGGCTCATGCCCCACGCCGTGGCATGGGCGGCGAACATGAGCAGCCCGGATGGCACGACGACCCCCAGGCCCAGCCTGGCCCGCGGCAGGTGGTGCCGTGCCATGTCGGAGACGGGGACGTGCCGGGACACTCCCAGCAGGCGGAGATCGAACAGGAACGCCGATCCGACCAGCAGCACGAGCCCGACGATGTGAATGATCTCCACGATAGGATACATCCAGATCGAGGTCCGCATGGCCACGGCCGGCCCGGTCTGCTCAAGCCAGACGAGCCAGGCCGGAGCCGCCGGCGTCATCGGCGCCATGGCGACGAGTCTAGCGCAACTCCGTGGTCTTGCCGTCGATCGTGATGCGCTCCGCCCGCATCTCGTTCGGGATGGTTCGATGCGGATAGCCCACGACGGTCGCCGTCGTGCCGGGGGCGAGCATCGCCCGGGTCAGCCCTCTGACCTGCATCCGCGACGGCGGCGCCAGGACCACGTCCCACGTCCGGTCATCGACGGCCAGCTTGAGCATCCCGTGGGGATGCTCATAGGTTGACTCGCGGATCACTCCGGTCAGGTGCAGTGTCCTGGAGCTGTCGTAGCCGCCCCACCCGTGATGCGCGGAGGCGCCCGTAGCGACCATGAGGAAGAGGACGGGACCGGCCGCGATCCTGCCCCACACCCGGTAGGACATCGGTCACCCCCTACGACGGTGTACGGCCAGCGTACGGAATCATGCCGCGGCGGTCAAGCCGCGATGAGCGTGTCCCGGCGGCGTATCCAGAGGGTGGCGGACGGTTTGGTGCGGATCGGCTCCTCTGGCGCGAGGGCACCGCAGACCACCATCTCCGGTTGACAGACGGCCGGCGGGTGAGTATCATGGCGGCAAACTGTTCTGATCACCTGAACAGTCTCTGGAGGGGCGTCATCCTTCCTGCGCCGCCGGTGAGGGTGCAGCGCATCTCAGACGAGGTGGCCAGACGCCTCGTGCAGCAGATCCGCAGCGGGGCGTTCGAGCGCCACCGCCGGCTGCCTTCGGAGCGCCGGCTGGCGCAGACCTTCGGGGTCAGCCTGGCGTCGCTGCGCGAGGCTGTGCGCAGCCTTGAGGCCATGGGCCTGGTCTCCGTCCAGCATGGCCGCGGGGTGTTCCTGCGACAGGCCCAGGCGGGGGACGGCGTCTGGCACCGCTGGATGACGTGGATCGTCGAACACGGTCCCTCGCTGCTTGACCTGCTGGAGGTGCGCGCGGCGATCGAAACAAAGTCCGCCGATCTCGCCGCGCGGCATGCCACTCCGCAGCACTGCGCCCGGTTGGAGGAGATTCTTGCCCAGGCCGAGCGGCTCGTGAAGACGTCCGCGGCGGACAGCGCCGCGCTCCACGCCGCCTACGTGCAGCTTGACCTGGAATTCCACCGCGCCATCGCCGAGGCCGGCGGTAATGCCGTGCTGCGACAGCTCGTGGAGAGCCTTGGCTCGGCCCTGCGCGGCAGCCGGGAGGCTACGGTAGCCCTGCCGGGTCGGATCCGCCGATCCATCCGGGAGCATCGCCGGATTGCCGCGGCCATCCGCCGGCGCACCCCCTCCGCCGCGCGGCAGGCGATGGAGGCCCACGTCCGGAGGGTGATCGAAGAGGTGCGCCGCCTCCCCGCTCTCTCCGGCGGCGGAACGACGCGCGGGACGGGACGCGGCGCGGCGCGGAGGGGACACCGGTGACGTCGGGGCACGTGGATGTGGCCGTCCTCGGCGCGGGCAACGGCGGTGTCGCCGCGGCGGCCGATCTAGGCTTGCGGGGTTTCACCTGCGCCCTGACCAACCGGTCGCCGGAGCGGCTCGAACCCTTTCGCCAGCGCGGAGGCGTGGAGGCCACGGGCGCGACCGGCGACGCCTTCGTCCCCGTGGCCCGCATTACCGCGGATCTCGCCGAGGCGGTGGAGGGCGCGAAGGTCGTGATGCTCACCGTGCCCGCCTCAGGCCAGGAGTACTACGCCCGCGCCCTGGCGCCGCTCCTCCACCCCGAGCAGCTGATCGTCCTCAACGCCAGCAACACCGGCAGCGCGCTGCATGTGGCGCGGCTGCTCGCCGAGGGCGGAGCGCCCGCCGTGCCCATCGTCGAGCTGAACTCGCTGACCTACATCTGCCGGATGGCCTCCCCGACCCGCGTCAACATCACCGGCCGCGCCCGTACGACACGCGCGGCCGTCCTCCCCGCGACCCGGCGGGAGGAGGCCTTGGCTCGATTTGGCCGGCTCTATCCGCAGGCTCAGCCTGTCGACTCCGTCCTGGTGACCTCGTTGACCAATCTCAACGCCGTGCTGCACCCGCCGGGAATGCTGCTCAATGCGGGCTGGATCGAGCACACCGCCGGTGACTTCTTCTACTACTACGAGGGCATCACACCCGCCGTGGCGCGGGCGATCGAGGCGGTGGACCGCGACCGGCTGGCCGTCGCCGAGGGCTACGGAGTGGCCGTGGGAACCTTTCTCGACTACTTCTACGCTGCGGGTTACACCTCGCACCGAGCCTGGGCCGCCCGATCGGTCTTCGAGGCGATGAAGGACAGCGTGCCCAACCGCTACATCAAGGCCCAGCCCAACCTGGAGGGGCGCTACATCAAGGAGGACGTCGCCTTTGGCCTCGTGCCGCTGCAGGCGTTTGCCGCCGCGGCGGGCGTGTCCACGCCGACGGTGGACGCCCTCATCCACCTCGCCTCGGTGGCCACCGGCGTGGACTACGCGCAGGTCGGGCTCACCGCGGGGCGTCTGGGGCTGGAGGGAGCGGGCCGCGCCGACGTCCTGCGCCTGGTCGAGCACGGACCGTGGGAGAGGCGGCGGTGAGCGCACCGATCGCTACCGCCGTCAGACTGCGCGAGGTGATGCGCGAGCAAGGTCTGGACGCGGTCGCGGCGACCTCGCCGGATAACGTTGTCTACAGCGCCGGAGATACCGTCCCGTCGCATCTCAGCAACCGGTTTCGACGCACGATCTGTCTGGTGCCGCAAGAGGGCCGTCCGGCGCTGATCGTGGTGAACGTGGAGGAGGCCCTGGCTCGGGACCGCGCCCGGTGGATCGAGGACATCCGCGCCTACAACGAGTTCACCGACGATCCGATGGCGTTGCTCGCGGATGTGATCCGCGAGCGGGGGCTGGATCGCGGGCGCATCGGCCTGGAGCTCGACCACCTGCCGGCCGCCGACGCCGATCGGCTCCGCCGCGCGCTGCCGCGGGTCGTCGTCGCCCCGGCGGCGGCGGTGTTTTTCGCCGCCCGGGCCCGCAAGACGGCGGAAGAGATCGCCGTCATCCGGCGGCTGGGGGCCCTGGCCGCCCGCGCCCACGGCGAGGCCTACCGGCGTTTCCGCCCCGGGATGACGGAGCAGGACCTAGCCCGTCTGCTCGTTGACGCCTGCCCCGGAGTCGACTACTGCCGTCCCATCGTCGGCGCCGGTGAGCGCGGCGCCTTCGCCAACGCCGCCCCCACCGATCGGCCGATCGCACCCGGGGATGTGGTCCGGGTGGACCTGATCTCCGGGCAGGCGTGGTTCCACTCCGATGTCGCGCGCACGGCGGTGTGCGGCCCGCCGACGGCCGAGCAGGCGCGCCTCTGGGGCGTGCTGCTCGACGCCTACGCCCGCGTGCAGGACGCGCTCCGGCCGGGGGCCCGCACGCGCGCGCTGCACCAGCTCTACCTGCAAACGCTGTCGACGGCGGGGTTGGAGGCATCCCTCAAGTTCCTGGGGCACGGGCTGGGGTTGACGATTCATGAGGAACCGTACGTGAACCTCTACACCGACAGCCGATTAGAGCCCGGAATGGTGCTGTGCCTGGAGCCGATGTACCTGGTGCCCGGCCGCATGGGACTCCACATCGAGGACGAGTTTCTCATTACCGAGAGCGGCTTCGAGGTGTTGAGCGTGGGGACGCCCAACAACCGGCTGATCCAGCTCGGTGCGGAGGAGGGGTGAGTGATCTTCTCCTTTACCCGGATCCCCGACGGCCCCGTGGAGGAGTTCTTGGCCTTCGCCCGCGCCGGGTACGACCTGGGGTTCCGTCGGCTGTGGATCCCCGATCAGACCTACTACGCCGACCCCTTTGTCCTGCTGGCGCAGGTGGCGCGCGAGGTGCCGCAGCTGGAGCTCGGGCTGGCCGTGACCAACCCCTACACCCGCCATCCTGTGCAGATTGCGCGCGCCGCGGCCACCGTCGCGGAGGTCGCCGGCGGCCGGCTGCTCCTGGGCCTGGGCGCGGGCAACCGCAAGCACCTCATCGACCGGCTGGGCCTCGACGGCCGTCACGCGCCGGAGCGGGTTCGGGAGGCGGCGCTGCTGATCCGGCGGCTGCTCGCCGGCGAGACGGTGCGGTGGGACGGTTACTGGACACTGCACGAGGTCGCCCTGCAGACCGCGGGTCGGCCGGAGGTGCCGATCATCATCGGCACGCGGAACCCGAAGATGCTGCGGGTGGCGGGGGAGGTCGGCGACGGCGTGATGCTGGAGTCGCTGGTCTCGCCGGAGGCGCAGGCCTACGGGCTGGATGAAGTGCGCCTGGGCGCCCGGCGGGCCGGACGATCGCTCGAGGGGTTCGAGGTGGTCGCTTGGCAGAGCGTGCGGGTCACCGACGACCGCGCCGGGGCGATCGAGGCGTTGCGGCCCTGGGCGGCCTACTTGCTGGGCATGACGACGCCGGCCGTCGCCGCCCGGATGGGTGTCGACCCCGAGGTGACCAGGCGGGTGCACGACGCCTTCGCCGCCGAGGGTCCGGAGGCCGCCGCCCGCTTCGTCGGCGCGGACGAGGTGGATCGCTTCGTGATCGCGGGGTCTCCTTCCGATGTGGCCGTCCGATGCGCGGCCCTGTTCCGGGGCGGAGCCACGGACTTCGCCGTGCAGGTCACCAGGGTGGGAGCGCGTCAGCAGTTGCTGCGGTTCGCGCAGGAGGTCCGACCGCTGATCGAAGGGATGCTGGCCGGAGCGGGTGACCCGAACGTCCGTAACGCCTGATCCACAGAGGAGGGGAGGGAGAGCAATGCGGTTCGTGCATCGCGCGGTGGCTCTGGGGGCGGTGGTTGTGTTGCTGGTCATCCTTGCCGGCACGTCCTGGACCGCCGCCCAGGAACGGTTCCCCAGCAGGGAAATCACCCTCATTGTGCCCTGGCCCGCGGGGGGCGGATCGGACATCAGTATGCGGCTGCTGGCCGATCAGGCTACCAGGGAGTTCGGGGTGCCGGTGGTCGTGGTCAACAAGCCCGGTGCCGCGGGGGCCATCGGCCACCGCGAAATCGCCACCGCCCGGCCGGACGGCTACACCGTGGGGATGTTCGGCTCGGGAGCCGTCGCCCAGCAGTACATGATTCCGAATCCGGTGAAGATCGAGGAGCTGCAGCCCATTGTCTTCTTCGGCAATGAACCCGGCGCGCTGACGGTCAGAGGCGACGCGCTCTGGAAGACCCTCAAGGAGTTCGTCGAGGCGGCCCGAGCCCGGCCCAACACCATCAAGAATTCCAACGATCCGCCGGGCGGGGCGTCGCACCTGACCGTGCTGGTCTTTGAGAAGAAGCTGGGCATCGCCCTGAACAAGATCCCCTACCAGGGCTTCGCGCCCAGCGTCGCCGCGCTGCTGGCCGGCGAGGTGCAGGCGACGACCGTGCCGGTGCCCGACGTCATCGAGGGGCATCGCGCGGGTCGCCTGCGAATTCTCGGCGTCTCGGACGGCAAACGCCACTTCCTGGCACCCGATGTGCCCACCTTCAAGGAGCAGGGCTTCGACGTGACCTACGGCTCCTGGCGCGTCGTCGCCGGACCGAAGGGGATCCCCGCCGACCGACTGGCCGTGCTTGAGGCGAAATTCCTGGCCGCCCTGCAGAACCCGGCCTTCGTGCAGCGGGCCAACAAGGCGGGGTTCGTGATCAGCCCGATGGGAATCAAGCGCACGGAGGCCTTCCTGAAGGCGGACGACGCGCTCCAATACGCCTTGCTGTTTGAGCTCGGGCTGGCGCGCAACACCAAGTAGCCGGGACGGATCGCGGGGGCGGAGAATCCGCCCCCGCGGCGGATCGATGGTTGAGCAAGCCCGCCGCGGACTGAGTGACCTGCTGGCCGGAGCGATCCTGCTCGTCGTCGGGATCGTCGGTCTGGCGGCCTTGGGCCGCAATGCGACGCTGACCAGCTTCGACTTCGGTACCGATCCGGGGCCGGCACTCCTCCCCAGGGTGCTCCTCCTCTTCCTCCTGGGAGGCGGCGCAGTGCTCATCCTCCTGGGGGTGGCGAGGCTGGGCCCGGCGCTGGCGGGCCTTCCGGAGGTGGGACACTCTCTGGCGCTGCGCGCCTACATCCGCCCGGCCGCGTTCGCCGCATCGCTTAGCGTGTACCTGGTGGCGCTGCCCCGCCTGGGGTTCATCGCCGCCACGCTGCTGTTCGGCGCGGGATGGATCGCCGTGCTGACTCCGGGCGAGGATCGTGGGCCCGCCCTCCGCTTCCTAGCCCAATCCGTTGCCGCGGCCCTGGTCATCACGGCCGCGCTGTACTACGTCTTCAAGGGGTTCGTCAAGGTGCCGCTGCCGTGAGAGGAGCCGATGCTCGATCAGCTCCGTGAGACGCTGCCGGCGATCCTCACCTCGCCGGTGGCGCTGGTGCTGTCGCTGGCGGGATCGATCCTGGGGATCATCCTGGGCGCGTTGCCGGGGATCAGCTCGACCACGTCGCTGGCCGTCCTGCTGCCGCTGACCTTCGCCCTGGGCCCGACGGAGGCAATGATGTTCCTGATGGGTGTGTTCAACGGCAGCGTCTACGGTGGATCGATCTCGGCCATCCTGCTGAAGATTCCTGGCACGCCCGGGGCCATCGTCACCCAGCTCGATGGTCATCCGATGGCGATGAAGGGACGGGCGGGCGAGGCGATCGGCTACGCCACGCTGGCCTCGATGTTTGGCGGGCTGTTCGGGCTGCTGGTGTTCATGACCGTCGCCCCGCTGCTCGCCGCGCTCGGCCTCAAGTTCCAGAGCCCCGAGTTCACGGGGCTGGCCCTGCTGGGACTGGCCAGCCTCTCCGCGGCGATCCCGGAGGCGATGCTGAAGGGGATTCTGGCGGGAGCGGCGGGGCTGCTCCTGGCCACGGTCGGGCTGGATCCGCTGACGAACGTCCTGCGCTTCGACTTCGGCAGCCGGCATCTCGCCGCCGGGGTGCCCGTGATTCCGGTCGCCATCGGCATCTTTGGCTTGGCCGAGGTGTTTCGGCATCTGGAGGGGGGCGCCCGGCGCTGGCAGGTGATCACCACGATTCGCCGGGTGATCCCGCCCTGGGCGGAGATGCGCCGGACCGTGCCGGGGGCCCTGCGTGGGGCGGTCGTCGGTGTGATCGTGGGCATCATTCCGGCGGCCGGCTCGGCGATCGGTGTGACATTCTCCTACCTGCAGGAGAAGCGGCTGTCGGCCACGCCCGAGCGCTTCGGCACGGGGATCCCGGAGGGGATCGTGCCGCCGGAGTCGTCCAACAACGCCTGCATGGGCGGCGATCTCATCCCGACGATGAGCCTGGGAGTTCCCGGCGACAGCATTACGGCGGTGCTGATGGGCGCCCTGCTCATCCAGGGGCTGCGGCCGGGGCCGCAGCTCTTCACGGAGCACCGCGACTTCGTGGCCGCCGTCTACGTGGCCCTCGGCATGGCGATCGCCCTGACCACCATCCTCGGCCTGCTCGGGGCGCGGCTCTTCGCCTGGACGCTGCGGTTGCCCCGGGCCGTCCTGCTCACGGGGATTACCGGGCTCTGCGTCGTCGGAGCCTACGCCGTCAACAACGCGCTGTTCGATGTCTGGATGATGGTGTTCTTCGGCGGCGTGGGTTACCTCATGCAGAAGGCAGGGTTCCCTGTGCTGCCCCTGATCTTCGGGCTCATCCTGGGGCCGATGTTCGAGGAGAACCTGCGCCGGACCCTGATCGTCAGCAACGGCAGCCTGCTCGTCTACCTGCAGCGGCCGCTGAGCGTGACGCTGCTGGTGCTGGCCGCAGCCACCGCGACCTATCCGCTGCTCCTGGAGTGGCGGCACCGCCGCAGAGCGGTCGCCGCCTCCGCGACCGCGCCCGGCCAGGAGCCGGCGCGCTGAGCCGGATCGGTCGGTAATGCCCGCAAAGGAGGACGGGATGGCACAGGTGCACGAGATCATCCGTCGCCAGCGAGAAGCGGTACAGCGGGAACAGTGGCGGGCCAGCATCGCCGTCTCGCCGGAGAACGTCGCCTACACCGCGGGCTTCGTGGTGCCCTCCCAGCCCGTGATCCGCCATCGCCACGCCTGCTGCATCGTCACGCCCGAGCGGGAGGCGATGCTCACCGTGGACATGGAGTTTTCCACGGCGCGCCGACTCAGCCGCATTGCGGACGTGCGCAAGTGGAAGGAGTTTGCCGAGCGGCCAATGGCGGTGCTGGCTTCGACCCTCACCGAGCTGGGCATCCGGCGCGGGCGGGTGGGCATCGAGCTGCACTACCTCCCGGCCGCCGACTACGCCGAGCTGGTGCGACTGCTCCCCGAGGTGGAGTGGGTGGGCAACGAGGCTTGGTTCGCGCACCTGCGCATGGTGAAGACTGCGGAGGAGATCGCCGCGCTGCGGGAGGTCGGCCGTCTGGCTGACGAGGTGCACGCCGCGGCCTATCGTCAGGTGGGGGCGGGGATGACGGAGCGGGATCTGGGCGGAGTGCTCGCCGGGGAGCTGTACGCCCGCGGCGTCGACGGGGTGCGCATTCTGGTGGTGGCCTCCGGGGAGCGCAGCGGTCTGCCCAACGCCGGGCCGACCGACCGCGTGCTGGCCCGGGGCGACCTCATCCGCGTGGACATCATCGCCCACCGCCGCGGCTACTACTCGGACGTCGCGCGGACGGCGGTCGTCGGCGAGCCCACGGCGCGGCAGCGCGAGGTCTGGGCGCGAATCGTCGAGACCCATCGCGCTCTGCTGGCCATGGTGCGCCCGGGTGTCCGCACCTCTACGCTGTACGCCGAGTTCGCGCGGCGGTTCCAGCAGGCCGGTTTCCCCGTGTCGTCCTTCGTCGGTCACGGCCTGGGCCTGCACCTGCACGAGGAGCCACTGATCGGATTCGTGGGCGACACCGTCCTCCAGCCCGGCATGGTCCTGTGCATCGAGCCCTTTATCTTCGCGGACGGTTACGGGTACCAGCTGGAAGACGAGCTGCTGGTCACGGCGGAGGGCTACGAGCTGTTTACCGACGCCGTGGACACGAGCCGGTTGCTGACCACGGCCTAGGAGGCGATCGATGAAGATCACCCGGATCGAGACGTTCCGCGTCGGACTGCCCCGGCGACGCGTGCACCGCTGGGCGTTCAACAACGTCCCCGCCGGCAGCGACTACGTCATCGTCCGCGTCACCTCCGACGATGGGATCAGGGGATTGGGCGAGGCGCCCGCTCTGCCGGACTGGGGCGGCGACTACGGGACCCACGACGGAGAGTACTCCGTGGGCGTGGTAGACGTGATCGAGCGCTGGCTGGCGCCGGTTCTGGTCGGCCAGGACCCGTTCCAGCTCGACGCGCTGCACGCCCGCATGGACGCCGTGATCCGCGGCCACCCCTACGCCAAGGCGGCGATTGACGTCGCGCTGTACGACCTGAAGGGCCGCGCCCTGGGGGTGCCGGTCTACGAGCTGCTGGGAGGGCTGGTCCGGCGTGAGGTGCCGCTGGCCCACTCCATCGGCCTGATGGAAATCGAGCCGGCGCTGGCGGAGATCGCCGCGGTGGTGGAAGAGGGCGTGCGAACGATCAAGCTCAAAATCGGGATCGACCCGGAACGCGATGTCGAGCTGGTGCGGCGCACGCGCCAGCTCGTGGGGCCCGACATCCGCATCCGCGTGGACGCCAATCAGGGATATCCGACCCCGAAGCTCGCCCTGCAGGCGCTGCGGCGGATGGAGGCCTACGGCATCTGGTTCATGGAGCAGCCGGTGATGGGTGTGGAAAATCTGGCCCGCATCAGCGGGGCCACGGACGTGCCCATCATGGCCGACGAAAGCGCCTGGACGCCCCAGGACGTGCTGCGCATCCTCCAGCTGCGCGCGGCGGATATGATTTCGCTCTACTACACCAAACCCGGCGGCCTCTACCCGGCGAAGCAGATGGCCGCCGTCGCCGAAGCCGGCGGCCTGCCCTGCGACGTGAACGGTTCCGCCGAGACCGGCATCGGCAACATGGCCAACCTCCATCTGGCCGCCTCGACCCGCAACGTCACGCTGCCCGGCTCCATCCCCGTCAGCGCGCCGGCCGGCCGCCGTCCGACGAAAATGGCCGGTCACTACTACACGGACGACCTGATCACCGAGCCGTACGAGTTCCGGGACGGCGCGTTCATCGTCCCCGATCGCCCCGGCCTGGGTGTCGAGCTGGACGAGGAGAAACTGCGCCGCTATCGGGTGGCCTAGGGTGTCAAGTTCGGACTAGGTGTTTGCACTTTGCGACTCCCCCCGAGCCCTGAATGCCATGGCCGGGGTTCGACCCTTGAGGCGATAGCCCAGATGGGGCCGCTCCCGGTTGTAGAAGCGCAGGTACGCCTGCAGGTCCCGCTCCAACTGTCCCAGGCTGGTGTAGTAGGTGCGCCGGAAGGCCACCCGCCACAGCTCGCTGAGGATGGTGCCCTGCAAGCGCTCGACGAACCCATTCGTCCAGGCATGGCGCGGCTTGGTCCGTCGGTGCTCGATGCCCAGCGCCCGACAGGCCGCGGTGAAGGCCGTCTGAAACTCCGGCCCGCCATCGGTGAGTACAGCCCGGAGGCGGTGTCCAGCGCGCTGGTAGATCGGCACCACGTGGGTCCGCAAGAAGTGCACGGTCGCCTGCGCGGTGACCCGCGGGACAACGGTAGCGATCGCGTACGAGCAGGCCGCGTCGCAGGCGGTGAGCTGCCAGACTCTGCCTACGCCTTTGAGCTTGCCAATGTAGAAGGCATCGAGGCAGACCAGATCCCCCGGCCGCTGGGCCTCCACGTGCGGCGGGCGCAGGTGCTTGCGGGTCCGCTCCGTGAGCAGCCCGACGGTGCTCGCGCTGTGCGCCTCCAGCATGGTGAGCCGCTCCCAGCGGGTGCGCAGCCCATGCCGACAGA